>JAGVHJ010000370.1 GCA_020056645.1 Desulfobacterales bacterium | reverse complement strand
GCGTTGCAGTGGGTGAGGATGTTCACGGTTTTTTCCGGCTTTTTCTCTTGAATCGCCCGGATGAGGGGAACTCCCTCCTCTCCTATTTTCCGGCAGTTTTCCGCTTCTGTTTCGGTGATTTCATGGGCCATGCGCCGGGCGATCCGGATGCGATCCTGGGCCGATTTCCCGCTAAGAATCTCCCTTACGGCGAGATCCACGGCCCAGGCCAGATTCACGGCCGTGGGCCTCGCTTTTTTAAGCATTTCGCATTCAGCGAGAAACCGTGGGTCATCCATGAGGGCCTTATCCAGATTCAACGCGATAAGATAGACCCCGTAAGCGCCGGTGGCTCCGATCAATGGCGCTCCACGGACCACCATCTCTTTGATGGCGTATATGACATGGTCAAGGGTTTTCAGATCCATGACCACAAACTCGTGGGGCAGAAACCGTTGATCGATGACATGGACGATCCTCTCATCCGTTGGGTTCAGCCATATGGGCCGCATGTTTTTTCCATCCACTTTCATTGAACTGCTTCCTTAACGTATGGGGTTTTTTGAAAATAACAGATTGTAAACAAGCGGATCTTGTATTATATAGACTGGCCTGACGCAACAGTAAAAATGAATCGGCCTTCAAGAAATCAGACAGAGTTCTGTCGTTTATCATCATGAAAGGAGTGGGTCATGGTAAAAATCGGCATTATCGGCGGTTCCGGCCTGGACGATCCAAAACTGCTTCAGGGGGCCATCGCCACGGAAGCGGACACGCCCTATGGAAAACCCTCTTCCCGGTTGAGTGTGGGAAAAATCGGAAACGTTGACGTGGTGATTCTCTCCCGTCATGGGAAACGGCATCATCTCAGTCCTTCCCAGGTCAATTTCCGGGCCAACATCAGCGCCCTGAAGAGCATCGGGGTAACCCATATTCTCGCCACCACCGCCTGCGGCAGTCTAAGAGAAGAGATCGGACGGGGCGATTTTGTCATCATCGATCAGTTCATTGATTTCACCAAACACCGGAAAAACACCTTTCATGAATCCTTCGAAGAGGAGACCGTTCATCCCTCCATGGCCGAGCCTTTTGATAAGGGGCTCAGAAAAATACTCTATGATACCGCCGTGGAGCTTGGATTGAAAACCCATAACGGCGGCACCATGGTGACCATCGAAGGACCACGGTTTTCCACCCGGGCCGAATCGAACATGTTCCGGATCTGGGGGGCGGATGTGATCAACATGTCCGTCGCCACCGAGGCCTCCCTTGCCATGGAGGCGAAAATTCCTTACGCGGCCATCGCCATGTCCACGGATTATGACTGCTGGAAGGTGGACGAGGCTCCGGTTTCCTGGGAAGAGATTCTGGAAGTGTTCCACAAAAATGCGGACAACGTGGTTCAAATCATTAAAAACGCAGTTGCAAAAATAAAATAAGGAAGAGACGCCATGAATTTAAAAGAGAGTGTAAGAACCGTACCCAATTGGCCCATCAAAGGCGTGATGTTCCGGGACATCACCACTCTGACCCAGAACCCCCAGGCTTTCAGGGAGGCATGCGATCTTCTATACGAGCGTTACAAAGATCAGAAGATCGATAAGATCGTTGGCATTGACGCGCGCGGATTTATTTTTGGATCGGTGCTGGCTTACAAGCTGAATATCGGCTTTGTGCCGGTCAGAAAGAAAGGAAAGCTCCCCTATAAAACCATCAGCGCCACCTACGCCCTGGAGTATGGAGAGGATACCGTGGAAATGCATGTGGACGCTATCAAGGAGGGGGAGCGCGTGGTGATCGTGGACGACCTGATCGCGACCGGCGGAACCATGCAGGCGGCCATCAAGCTCACGGAAATGCTCAAGGGAGAGGTGGTGGAGTGCGCCCTGATCATCGACCTTCCGGACCTCAAGGGCAAGGAGAAGATCCCTGGGTACAAGGTGTTCAGCCTCATGGAGTTCGAGGGGGAATAGCGGCTTCATATTACTCGAAGTGAAGAACAACAGAAGGCGTTTCTCAAACGCCTTCGAAATTCCGATCCCGGGGGTATCTGCTGAAGGCGCGTGACGATGGGGTCCCCCATTCAAGGTCTTGTCAAGAAAAAACACCCCACCCTGTTCACATCAAAAAGTTTTTTGCTTGATTCGAATGCCCCAGCAAGAGACCGTCTCATCAGGTTTCCATTCGGGTCAGGTTGAACTTGGGGGGGAGGCTTTTTTTGTTTTCCACGCTACTGAATAGTGTCATGCAAACATGGAAAATTCGATGGATCATTTTCCATGTTTGCATGCTGGTTATCGAAATAGATGGAAAATTTTATATTGTATATCGGCGATAGCCATCTTGATCACGCAATTTTTTTTGGGGATTTGCAATTTTTTGATTTTTCTGCTTTTATAGAGTCGAGCTTTCTTGTTGTTTAAATGCACCCAAAATCTGTAAGGATATATATGCCAACAGTTAAAGAGAAAATGAGCGAGGTCATTCAGTCTCAGCCGGAAGATGCTACCTACGAAGAAATTATACGGGAACTTGCTTTTGATCGTATGGTAGAACGCGGCCTTGAAGACTCACGCCTTGGCAAGGTCATATCAAACGAAGAAGTGGAACGGCGCATTCGGTCATGGCAATAATACGCTGGACTGAGGAAGCTCTCAAATGGCTTCGGGACATTCATGATTTTATAGCATCTGATAATCCAAATGCTGCGAGGAAAGTTGTTGCAGGTATTTACGAAAAGTCACAGATCCTTAAGGGTTTCCCTGAAATTGGATATCTGCATCGTGCTGAACCGGAAGGTGAAATCAGAATACTGCTTTATGGCCATTACAGAATTGCCTATCTTTTAAAGTCAACATCCAGCATTGATATTTTGGGTGTATTCCATGGTGCGCTTAATATAGACAGGTATTTTCCATAGTTTTCAGTCAATTACTCGAAGACTCACAAATGGCTAACACAACTGATAGCGCGGACTGCTGAGCCGAAACGTCTCCAACGCCCTTATTTGCCGTCGCTCGCGCTTCGAGCTCCTTTCCCTTCGATGCTCACGACTCAACAGTCGG
>JAGVHJ010000382.1 GCA_020056645.1 Desulfobacterales bacterium | reverse complement strand
TTTTCCGCCTTGGATTTGAACAAATTTCCTAAAAACTTGAAGATCGAGTGATACCAAAATAACGTTTGATCGTATCCGACGCTAACGTCTATTTTGCAATTATCTTCTCGGGTGGTGAAAAATATGGCGGCAAAAAGGCGGCCCCTCCACCACCCTCAGGAAGATTACCGCAATATTACCCGATTTTTGGGGGGTTGCGATTCAATAGGGGTTTGATAAAAGCAAAAACGGTAGAATAATTTCTCTTCGGCTTGCGGCATTCTCACCGCAGGCAGTGCAAGAGAAAAGGTGCATTTTTTTTAAAGTAACTCCGCAAAAGGCGCCTGGGGCCTTCAGAGAACCCCCCCCCCCACCCGAATATGATTTTAATGGGTCCATTAAAATCGTCCGCTCATCCCGAGCATCCGGATATGAAGGTCCCGGCGCCCATTCTACTCCCCCGCGGGGGAGACCCCGGCGGGAATTCTCCGTAACCATTTGTATTGACACGCCTCAATGGTTCTGACATATTTGTATTGAATTGATCGTCCCTGCAACCAAATTCTTTACTTCCCCAAGATAATGGCGACGGCTATGCCCGATTTTCAATATGAGGTGTCATACAGCACGCAGGTCATCCTGCCATTGGTCCTTTCCGGAGGATTGGGGCTGGGCTCTCTTTTTTCGTTTTATCTCTACAACCGGTTGAAAGAGAAGCCTTACCTAAGTGTCACCGCTTTTCAACTGTGCGCATTTTTCTTTGTTTTCTGCGAGGCCATTGTAAACTTCCTGAGCGACCAGCGGATGGCGGCTCTCTCCTTTCAGTTCTGCCGGATTGAGCATCTGGCGGCGGTCCTCTTCATTCCGGTAATGCCATGGCTCTTTTACACCATCTCCGAAGAGACGCTGCCCCGATTCTCCCGGTTCATGGTCCGGGCCGGAAGCGTCGCCGCAGGCGTGATTATCGTGGCCGCATTCCTATCCCCCGATCTCTTTCTTTCGGTGACCCATCCCTCCATGGTCAGTCTGATCAAGGAGGCCAACTATGGCCGGGGCATGAATGGGGTGCTCTACTCTGTACGGGATGGCCTTCTTGCCGTGGTGTTCCTTCATGCATTCATCTGGATCTGGGAGATGCGACGGCAGAACCGCGCCCACCATTTTTCCCGCTATCTCTCTTCGGGAGTGGTTCTCACCATCCTTTTTTCACTTAACGATATCGTCAATGCCTATACCCAGCACAATATCCTTCTGCCACGGGTTCTCGATTTCTCCTATACCACGATCGGGTTTACTCTTTTCGCCTTGCTGACCATGTTCGGCGTCTTCAAGATGTTTATCCGGACCCTTGATGGCAACACCGCAACCTTGCGGAAGATTCAGCGCATGGCACTGATCGGTGGCGTGGAGTGGCGGCGGAGGGAAAATATGTTGTTTCTTTCAGAGGAGTTCCGGGAGACCTTCCATATTCCCGAAAAGGACGCGCTTATTCCCCTTCCTCTCTTTAGAACCCGATATGTAGATCCCGATGATCACGAGCGGTTCGATGTGATCACCGCCGCTCTTTTTAGAGGAGACTCGGTGCTTCCCTTTCTGTGTCGCATCCGGCCTCAGGCGGAGAGGCTCCGATACGCATTTTTTTCATCCCCGGAGATTGTCGGGAAAGAGAGGGAGGGCCTTCCGGCGCATATTCTTTGGTCGGTTCAGGACACCACCGAACGGAAAGAAACCGAAAAGGCCTTGATCTATCTCAGGAACTATCTGGCCAACATCATCGATTCCATGCCCTCCGTGATCATGGGCGTGGATAGGGAGGGGCGTGTCACTCAGTGGAACCTCCAGGCGGAACGGATCACGGGTATTCAGGCCGAGGAAGCCCAGGGGAGGCCCATCGCCGATGTGTTTCCCCGCATAGCCGGGGAGATGGAAAAAATTCAGCAGAGCATCCTTTCCCGTGAAGTGAAAATAAACCCCAGGGAGGCCTCTCATACCGGGCATGAGATCCGGTATGAAGATGTGACGATCTATCCCTTGATCGCAAATGGCGTTGAAGGCGCCGTGATCCGTGTGGATGATGTCACGGAGACGGTCAGGCTTCAGGAAATGATGATTCAGTCGGAGAAGATGCTCTCCGTTGGGGGGCTCGCCGCAGGCATGGCCCACGAGATCAATAATCCCCTGGCCGGAATCATGCAGAACACCGAGGTGATACTCAGGCGCATCACAACCGATATGCCTGCCAATGACCGGATCGCGGCGGAAGCGGGAACCACCATGGCGGCCATCCGATGCTTCATGGAAAAACGCGGCGTGATTAACCAGCTCGAGTTGATTCAGGCATCTGGAAGGCAGGCGGTCCATGTGATACGGAACATGCTTAGTTTCGCGAGAAAGGGCAATGCCCAGGGCACGCCCCACTCGCTATCAGACCTGCTCGATAAAACCATAGAGATAGCCAGTCATGACTATAATCTGGAGACGAAATATGATTTCCGGGGAATCTCGATTGTGCGGGAGTATGATCGGAATCTGCCCGATGTGATCTGCGAGAGCAGTGAGATGCAGCAGGTTTTTTTCAACATCCTGAAAAATGGCGCGGAGGCCATGACCGGCTCCCGCATGGAAACAGCGGCTCCTCTCCTCCCCCCCTCTTTTATCCTGAAAACATGGCGGGAAGGGCGCATGGCGTGTCTGGAGATCCGGGATAACGGGCCTGGAATGGCCGAAGCGGTTCGAAAGCGGGCCTTTGAACCTTTTTTTACCACAAAAGAGGCGGGGAAAGGAACCGGTCTGGGGCTTTCGGTCTCCTATTTCATCATCACGGAGCATCATGGCGGGGAGATGCGCGTGATCTCCGAGCCTGGCCAGGGAACAGCCTTCATTATCAAACTACCCATTGATGGAAAAAGGAACCGGTGAGAGGCGATGCTCCTCTTCCGGCGACGATAGTTATTCCAAATTCGCATTCATAGCGCTACCTTTGTTGGCTGCGTCGTCGCCTCCTCCTTGCGGCCTTGGCATCATCTTGAATGCAAAATGGAATGTAACTATTCAGCGGCTATTCATCAAGATGGCGAAAAGCCCGTTTTGTTCGTTCCCTATTTTTTTCGGGAGCTTCTTGGCTTTTTGCTGAACTGGCGAAAACAAATAAAACAAGGCTATACTGAATAGTTACAATGGAATTAAAACCATGTGGATTTTGTTTCATCGCCGGTGGGCGCCTGTGTGGGAGTCGCGCTGATGTTGACAACCTGGATGTCGAAGATCAGATTCTCTCCGGCCAGGGGATGGTTCAGGTCAAGAATGACCTTTTCTCCATCCACATGAACGACCCTGGCGGGGACTTCCCGGCCATCCGGCGCCTTGAGGGTGAAGATCTGGCCCGCTTCCGGGTTGAATCCTTCGGGGATCTCCTCTTTCGTAAAGGAGTGGATCGCATCCGGGTCTTTCTCTCCATAGCCTTCAACCGGTGAAAGGGTGATGGTTTTGGCTTCGTTCAGACTCATGCCCAGGAGGGCCTCCTCGAACCGTTTGAGCAGCTTCCCTTCGCCGGCTTTTATCTCCATGGGCAGGTGTCCCAGGGTCGTATCGACAACTTCTCCGTTTTCCAGTTTTAACGTGTAGTCGACGCTTACAAATAATCCGTTTTCAACCTTTTCCATTACAGACTCCTCTTGTCTTCGGATAGCTCAGTCTATCATCGATTCTAAATTTGGGGAACAGTACAAGGTGAGGAGGTATTTTGTCAAATGTTAAAAAAAAATTGTTCAACTCCCTTCCCAGTCCATGGGCAAGACGATCTTGAATTCGGCGCCTGCCGGATCGCGGTTCGACGCGATCACTTCACCGGCGTGGGCGTGGGCCACTGCCTGCACCAGGCTCAATCCAAGCCCGGAACCGGGCAGCGATCGGCTCTTGTCACACCGGTAGTAGCGGTTGAAGATCCGGGAGAGATCGTGCCGGGGAATCCCTTTTCCCGTATCCGATACCCGGATCACCAGTTTCTTTTCCGTTTGTTTCAGCGTCACCTCTATCCGGCCCCCTTCATCGGAGAATTTGATGGCGTTATCCAGGAGGTTGGCCACCATTCTCTGGAGCATGGACCGATCTCCCCGGATGGAGAATGGGCCGGGTATATGGGTTTCGATTTGGATGTTTTGATCTTCGGCCAACGGGGAAAAAAGTTCGACCGCCTCCCGAACCAGGGCCCCCATCTCCACCGGTTCAAAAACATGGGTCCGGGCTCCCGATTCGGTCTCTGAAATATAGAGCATCGTATTGATCATGCCCAAGAGGCGGTCACACGCTTCGATGGTGTTTCCGGCCATTTTTTTATAATCTTCCCCGCTTGTTTCCCTGTTGAGAAGCACCTCGGCGTTTCCTCGGATGCCGGTCACGGGACTCTTGAGATCGTGGGCGATATTGTCGGTCATCTCCTTCATCTCCGTGATCAGGGTGTGGATCGTCTCGACCATGCCGTTGAAGGTGGAGGCGAGCTCCTCGATCTCGTCCCCGCGGTTTTTGATGGTGACCCGTTTTTCGAACCGTCCCCTTGAAATCTGTTTGGCGGTCCGGGTGACCTCGCGGACCCCCTCCAGGGAGCGGTTGGCCATGAACCATCCGATCACGGCGGCGGAAAGAATGATGATGAGAGTTGAAAAACCGAAAATATAGTTCACCAGTTTGATCAGAGCGGCCTCCTCCACCATGGCTTCTCCCAGCTGTAAAATCACATCCGGTCCCAGGATGGCGTAAATGACCCGTGCTTTATAGGGAAAAGCATCGAACACAAGGGTGTCGAACACGGCCTTTTTTTTTTCGAGAAGCTGATGGAGCACCCCCTCCTTCAGTTCGGTCTGTGACCATTTACTCATATCGGAGGCGGCGATCACCTCTCCCGTGAAGGAGAGTATCCGGTAAAACAAGGCATCGGCTCCTTCGGATTCGGATTCCAAGCGAACGGCTGTTTTAAGCTCCTCCAGGCCGTTCAACGATAGGATTTTAGAGAAAGATTCCACCTCGTTCAGAAGGGCCTTGTCAGCCGATTGGAGAAAGGTCGATGTCATGGCCACATGAAAGATGACAAAGGCAAGGAAGAAGGTCAACGCGAAAAAGCCCGCATAGCCGATGGTCAACCGGAACACCAGGCTCGATTTTTTTCTAAGAAGATTTTTTAAGAACATACCCGGCCCCTCGAATGGTGTGTATCAGCCGGAGATGGGCCTCCTTATCGATCTTATCCCGGAGCCTGCATATGCGCGCCTCGACCACGTTGGTTTCGGGATCAAAGTGATAGTCCCACACCTGTTCCATGATCACCCGTCTTGAGACCACTTTCTCCGCGTTTCTCATTAAATATTCGAGCAGGGAAAATTCAAGGGGCTGAAGAAGGATCGGCTTTTCTCCCCGGCGCACCTCCCGTGTGATCAAATTCATATGTAGATCGGCGTAGGCGAGGCTGGTTGGCTCCGAAATCCCTTTGCTTCTCCGGATCAGGGCCTGAACCCGTGCAAAGAGTTCGGAGAAGCTGAAGGGTTTGGTCAGGTAGTCGTCGCTGCCGGTCTGAAGCCCTTTTATCCGGTCATCCACCGCGCTTTTGGCGCTCAGGATGATGATCGGCATGGTGTTCTTGCGTTTCCGGATCTCTTCGATCAGGCGCAATCCGTCCATTTTGGGAAGCATGAGGTCTATCACCGCCGCGTCGTAGGTCGTTTCAAGGGCCATCCCAAGGCCCTTCTCTCCATCCTCCGCGTGATCGGCGGTAAAGCCGCCATCCCTGAACCCCGTTAAAATAAAAGAGGCGATATGGGGGTCGTCTTCGATGAGTAAAATCCGCACGGCCTCTCCTCCCTTGATCCACCAAATGGAAGGCCTCCCTTCCTGTCATGGCCCTCTGTGATGAAGGGCCGCGCTACCGGATTCCCGGTTTTCCGCTTAATTGGATGCCATTTTGCTCCAGATAGCGGTTGAGTTCAATTAAAAAATAGTGGATGTCGGCTTCGTCGATGGCCCCGATATTGGCCACACGGAAGGTGTCGACCCCGCCGATTTTCCCCGGATAGATGGTGTATCCCCGTTCATAGAGATAATCATGCATGGCCTCAAACCGGTATGCCGGATGATCGGGATTGTAGATGGAGGTGATGAGCCCCGCCTGCTGTTCCGGCGGCAGGAAAAGCGTGAACCCAAGCGAACGAAGGCCATCGGTCAGACGTGTAAAGGAGGCCCGGTATCGGCGGTAACGGTTTTCCGGGGTCTCGGAAAAAAATTCAGTCAGCGCCTGGTTCAATGCGTAAATCACCTGCACTGCCGGGGTGAACTGCATCTGGCCGCTTTTTTTAAACGACTGATATTGGTCGTACAGGTTAAAATAGAGGTTTCGCCGGGGATGGCCGCTCAGTTTTTCGAGCCTTTCGATCGAAGTGATGACAAAGGCGATACCGGCCATGCCCTGAATATTTTTGTTGGAGGTGGATACCAGGTAGTCGAAACCGTCCCTTTCGATGTCGATATCGATGCCGGCATAGGAAGAGATCGCATCGACAATCATCTCTATTCCCGATGCATGGGCGATCTTTGCGATGTCGACGACCGGGTTCAGCATGCCGGTGGTGGTCTCATGATGAACCACGGCGATGTGGGTGACGCCGGGATTTTTTCGAATCAGGCCCTCTATGGCCGATAGATCGGGATAGCCGCCATAGGGGATCTTGTAATGGATCACCCGCTCTTCCGAATAATAGATCCGCGCGACCTGATAGATGCGCTCTCCGTAAGCGCCGTTATTGACCACAAGGAGCCTACCGCTCTCCGGCACCACCGAGCTGATCAGCGCCTCGACCCCGCCCGTTCCGGACGCGGTGAAGAGAACCGCCCCGTGCCGTTCGTCTCCGTTGACCACCCGGACGAGGCTCTTTGAAACACGATGCATGATTTCGGTAAACGATTTTTCCCGGGGACAGATGTCTGGAACCACCTGGGCCAGCTTCACCGTGTCTGTGGTTGTGGCGGGCCCCGGATTCAAGAGAATATTGCGTCTGACGGCAAGGGGCGCTTTTTTATTTCCTAAGGGCTCTTCCTTTTGTGAAATGATGGGAAGAATGGTGTGCCGGGCCCGATCCAGATGGGCTTCTGTATCGATCTCTGTCCAGATAAGGTCGGGCGCCACATCGACCTTGATGGGAAGGTGGGCTGAGAGACAAACCAGGGCGCTCTCGTACTCGATTTTTCGAGCCTCCTCCTCACGCCCTTCGTAGAGGGATATCAATCGATGGAATGTCGGCAGGGAAATCTTGGAGACGCCCACAAGCTCGCCGGAAATCGTCCCTAACTCGTTCCGTTTTTTCGACATACGGACCAGCATTCCCTGGGAATCGGTTTCGATATAGACTTCATCTCCGGAAGCGGTTTTTCCGCTTGCAAGAATGATATCTTTTCCGGGGTTTTCAAGAAGATGGGTCAAGGCCCGTTCTTCATAGAGAAGGTCCGATTCCAGAAGAAGAAAATCCCCATGCACCAGATCCCTCATGTTATAGAGGGTGTAAAAACTGCCGGTCTGGTCGAAAATTTCGTTTTTCCAGGTGACCACCGGCGCGTATTTCTTTTTCAGATCGTCATAGAAGGCGGAACGATATCCGGTGCCGATGATGACTCTTAAAATTCCCTGGGCGTATAGGAGCCGAAGGGATCGTTCGATCAGGGTCTCCTCTCCGACCCTGAGAAAGCCCTTGGGGATCTCCGATGTGTGGTGTTTTAACCGGCTGCCAAGACCAGCCGCCAGAATGAGTGCGGTTTGAACCATTTTTTTTATCCTTTTATAGTAACTATTCAGCACCTATTCATCAAGGTGGCGAAAAGCCTTCGAATCTCTCATCCGAAAAAAATGAAATGTCACGTCACAAAAGGGCCTTTTTGCCACTAAAACAAGGCCATACTGAATAGTTAGCGCCTGAACGAAAACCCTCTTTTTTCCCGATTTCCGCGTCAGGCTCAAATTTTAATCCTCGAAATAC
>JAGVHJ010000130.1 GCA_020056645.1 Desulfobacterales bacterium | reverse complement strand
GCCCACCGTGGCCCATGGGTTTCATCAAAATCAGGCTTAAAACAAAGTTGAGCGCCACAGCGCAAGACGCGGTCTTTAAAGGGGTTGTCGTATCGGAAAAGGCATTAAAAGCGGCAATCAGGATTCTCACCATGGAAAATGCGAGAAGCCCGGAAGCAAAATAGAGAAGGGCTTCCGCGGTCATTTCCGTGGCGGCCTCATTAAACGAGCCCCTCTCAAAGAGAGAGGCGACAATCGGTTTCCTTAAAAGGATCAACCCAAGGGCCGATGGAGAGGTGATGAAAACAATCTGTCTGATGGCAAGGCTCAGGGTTTCCACGACTCCTTCTTGATCATTGGAGGCCGCCTGGCGTGACAGGCTGGGAAGGATGGCGGTGGCCACGGAAATGGCGAAAATTCCCAAGGGCAGTTCAACCAATCGATCCGCATAATAGAGGCAGGTGATGCTCCCTTCATCCAAGGTCGAAGCGAATACAACGCCCATAAACACATTGATCTGATAGGCGGAGGCTCCGAAAACGGCGGGCATCATCCGCCTACCGATTTTTTTCAGTTCTGGATGGAAAAAACGTACCTTTTGAAATAAATGGAGCCCTTCTTTCATAAGAAAAGGAAGCTGAATGCAGAACTGCATCGCCCCCCCGGTAAGGACCCCCACCGCAAGGCCCTGGATTCTCGCCTCATCTGAAATTGAAAAAAAGGAAACGCCGGCAAGGGAGCCGATCATAACAAGATTGAGAATCGCGGGTGAAAGCGCCGGCGCCGTAAAATGACCCATAGCGTTGAGAATCCCCATGGAGAGTGCGGCAAGGGCGATAAACAAAATATAAGGAAACATGATCCGGGTCAAGTGGCCGGTGAGCCCAATTTCCGCCGGCAATTCAAACCCATACCCCAGGACACCCGCGATCTCTTTGGCAAAAAGCATCCCGATCAGGGTGACCGGAACCATCAAGAGAAGGAGGCTCCCCATTGCCGATCGCGCCAGTTGAAACGCCTCCTCCCTCCCCTGCTTCACCAGGTAACCGGTAAAGGCCGGAATAAAGGCCATGCTTAAGGCCCCCTCCGCAAAAAGCCGTCTGAATAGATTGGGAATTCTAAACGCCGTGAAAAATGCATCCGAACAGAATCCAGCCCCAAAAAACCCGGCGATCACCCCATCCCGGACAAGCCCCAGGAGCCTGCTTAAAATGGTGAACGCGGAAACCGTCATCGCCGCCTTTGCAACCTCTTTTTTTTCGGACATATATTCCCAGATGGTATCGGAAAATTATCTTTATGGCGCTCAGGAGAGCAATCGTGTTTCACCATGACCCAGATCGATCAGACAATCAGCGATGCCTCTCTTTTTCAGTTCCTCTTTGAGATGAAGCGGCGGAAAATGGACGGGTTCGTCGCCAAGCCGAAAGGTTCCCCAATGTACCGCCATGAGTTTTTTGGCCTTAATCTCCTGAAAAGCAGTGACCACTTCGGAGGGATTCATATGACTTGGGGCCATGAACCACCGGGGTTCATAGGCGCCGATGTTAAAAATGGCAAGATCGATATCATACTCGGAACCAATCTGTTCGAACCCATCGAAATAGGCGCTGTCCCCGGAAATAAAAATGGTCATGCCGCTTTTTGTCCGGATGAGAAATGCTCCCCACAAGGCCCGATTCGGCCCTTCCAGGGGATTTCTCATGGTCCAGTGGTTACACGGCAGACAGGTGATTTCGGTGGCGCCATCATCATACGCCTCATACCAATCGAGGGATGTTGAACGATTGAGGCCAAGGGATGAAAAAAGGTTTCTGTATCCCGGCGGGCTGATCACATGGGTCTCTTTGGAAAAGGAGGAGAGACTCTTCCGGTCCAGATGATCATAGTGCCCGTGGGTGATCAGAACATGATTCATGGGCGGCGCCTTGAGAGAGTCAGGGGTGATGGGAGTGAAGTCTTTGATGATAAAAGAGATGTCTTCAAAAATAGGGTCCACGCAGAGGCGGGTATCGCCATCCTTGATGATGACGCCAGCGTGTTTTAGAAAGGTCACCGACACCCCCTTATGCCGTGTCACCTCTTCCCAGTCGATCCGTATCTGCTTGACAGGTTCCTCGGAGAAATATTTTTTATAGGGGTTTGTTTGCAGGAGTTTCCAATTCAGCAACTGGAATAGGTTCCTGTGATTTTTCGCCCCCATGGGATTTAAAAATAGGCCATCCGGACCATGATGTCGCTTCCGTTGCGCCAGATCCCTCAGACTGGCTCCGTTCAGAGGCCGATAGTGAAGGCCGCCGATCCATGATCCCGAAGGCGATGACCCTGTTTGGGGAAAAAGGGGGTGAGCCCTCATGGTCATTACAACACCCATCTGGCTGATCAGCCGTTTGATAAAGAGTCTTCGATTCATCATCGGCCTTATTGAGGGATTGTTACCGAAACCACCGTTCACCATTGACTCCATCATTCAAGAATATCCCTTATTAAATATCATGATCCTCCAGGCTTGGCTACATTTTTAAGGACCATCCGCCCATCCATTTTTGTAACTATGCAGTATGGCCTTGTTTTAGTGGCAAAAAGGCCCTTTTGTGAAGTGACATTTACTTTTTTTCGGGTGAGAGATTCGAAGGCTTTTGCGCTATAACGGGCAAACGGTTTGAGGCCTTTAGGCCTTTGTTTTCGCCAGTTCAGCAAAAAGCCAAGAAGCTCCCGAAAAAAATAGGGAACGAACAAAACGGACTTTTC
>JAGVHJ010000418.1 GCA_020056645.1 Desulfobacterales bacterium | reverse complement strand
AGATCGCCGTTTCAGGTGTCGCTCCCTCTTTTTTTTTCACTTCAGCCCTCCTTATGGTTGGTGGCGCACCGGGTGCGAATACCCTGCTATCACCCTTGTAACTCAGAATTATAATCATCACTTCCCGTTGAATGTCAACCCGGTATCTTGGTATTCGGCATCGGTGTCACCCGAGAAGATAAATGCAAAATAGAGGGTGGCGCCGGACACGATCAAACGGTATTTTGGTATAAACGTCATAAACTTAATACTTGCATAAATTCTAATGAAATTAATATGTTAAAGCATCAGAATTTACCCTCCGGGGGCCAGATTATAAAAATCTGGACAAATGGGTTTTGGTTCCTGGTTACGAGGCTCTGCCTCGTAACGAGAAGCGACCCCGCTCTCTTTTATTTCGCAATTATCTTCTCGGATAGCATCGGTGTCAATGAAACGATTTTATAGGGATGTCCGGGAAAAACGATCGCCCTGAAGTCGTAACGGTGCAGTTCTCGTGCCTCAAAGAGTCGCATTATCGCAACACATGATCGAGAAGCATCCAGCACCACATCCTATGATTATTTATCGAAAACAGTATGTTAAAGTTATGTATGGTTCCGGCATATTCTGTGCAAAGGTCAATAGTGGTGTGGTGAGGCCCCTCTATTTTCAAGAGGCCTCTTCTGGTCATGGGCCAGGCTTGAGAAAAGAAGATTCCTAAAAAAGGAAGGACGAACAATGGTTCATGTAATGGTTGTGATATCCGAAACAGCTACAAAGGAGCGGTTGCAGGAATCGATGGGGGCGCTTGAAGAGGTGGACACCCGATGGGTGACCTCCGCGAACGAGGCGTTATTGATTCTTAAAGAACAACGGTTTGAACTCGTCATCTCCGATGAAACCTTTCCGGAAATGACGGGACTCCAGTTTTTAAATCAACTGGTCAGGGTCAACCCCATGGTCAATACAGCCCTTATAAGCGCTCTCACACCAGAGGCGTTTCACGAGGCGACCGAAGGACTCGGCCTGTTGGGGCAGCTTCCCTTAAATCCCGGCCCACCCCATTTGAAAGAGCTCGTGTCTCGCCTGAAAACGATTCTGGATCTCCAGGCCCCCCGGACGCAGCAAAGAAAATAATCGGAGGAAAAAACAAATGATAGTGAGCATCGCGAGCGGAAAAGGGGGGACCGGGAAAACCACCATTTCGACCAACATGGCCCTTTCTCTAAAAATGAGCCTGACGCTGATCGATTGTGACGTGGAAGAACCCAACGCCCACCTCTTCATCCATCCGGAGATCGACGAGATAAGAAAGGTATCGGTGCCGGTGCCGGAAGTGGATATGGAGAGGTGCTCCTTATGTAAAAAATGTGTGGAAATTTGTCAGTTCAACGCCATCACCGTTGTCAAGAAAACGGTCTTGATTTTTCCCAATCTGTGCCACGGATGCGACGGGTGCCGGATCGTCTGCCCGGAAAACGCGATCCGCATGGGAGAGAGGGAAATCGGTGTCATGGAAATCGGTGGAAAAGATCAGATCCGATTTATCAACGGACGTCTGAACATCGGTGAGGCCATGGCGCCCCCGTTGATCCGATCCGTGAAAAGATGCATAAATAATGACGAGGCCCTGACGATTATTGACGCCCCTCCCGGAACCTCCTGCCCGGTGATCACCGCGATTAAAGAGACCGATTTCGTCCTTCTGGTAACGGAACCCACTCCCTTTGGCCTGCATGATCTAACGCTTGCGGTGGAGGCGATCAAAATTCTAGATATTCCATGCGGCCTTGTGATAAACCGGGCCGATATCGGCGACACCCATGTTTATGACTACGCCAGAGAGGAAAAGATACCCATTCTCATGGAGATTCCTTTTGACCGGAAGATCGCTGAATCTTACGCCATAGGAGAACCCATTATCGACGCCCTTCCTGAATGGAAAGAAAAGTTCATCCGGCTCTATGAAGCGATGAAAACGATCGTCAACGAAAGGAAAAGAAAGGGGAAGTGAGGAGAACATGATCAAAGAATTGGTTGTTATCAGCGGAAAAGGGGGGACTGGGAAGACCACCCTCATGGCGGCGCTCTCCTCCCTTGCGACCGATAAAATTATGTGTGACGCGGATGTGGACGCAGCCGATCTTCATCTGATCATGGCCCCCACCGTCTGCGCCGCCCATGATTTTCAGGGGGGACGAGTGGCGATCCATCTTCCAGAGCGATGCTCCTCATGCGGGAAGTGCCGGGATCTCTGTCAATGGAACGCCATCCGGGAAGATTTTTCAATTGACGCAATCGCCTGTGAGGGGTGCGGCGTGTGCGCCTATTTCTGTCCGGAAAAGGCCATCGATTTTCCCATCAAAACCTGCGGTCAGTGGTTTATTTCAGATACCCGTTTCGGGCCCATGGTTCACGCGGCCCTTGGAGTCGCCGAAGAGAATTCGGGCAAACTCGTAACCCAGGTGCGGAAAGAGGCCCGTCGCATCGCCGAAGAAAAAGGGTTTTCATTGATCATCACCGATGGTCCTCCAGGCGTGGGGTGCCCGGTGATCGCCTCCCTCTCCGGCGCAACAGCGGTGCTCATCGTATCGGAACCGACCATATCCGGCCTCCACGATATGGAACGGGTTCTCAAGCTCTGCGACCATTTCCGGATTCCCAGAATGATATGCGTCAACAAGTTCGACCTGAATGCAGGCATGACCGGAAAAATAGAGGAAAGGGCCGGGTCCATGGGGGCGGCGGTGGTGGGGAAAATTCCTTTTGACGCCGATTTCACCAAGGCGATGGTGCATGGGCTCACCCTTTTTGAGTTTAACGACCGGTCAAACACGGCCGGGGAGGTCAAGGCGCTTTTTGAAAACGTGATGCGCCTTTTGGAAACAAGCGGCTCGGTAAAAACAAGTATTATATAATGAATGATTGCATGGTGAAGAAGGAGAAAGAGGATGGAAAAATCAATGAGAATCGCTGTACCATCAATGAATCAAGGTGGATTGGATGGGGAGAGGTCTGGACACTTCGGCCATTGTGACGTATTCACACTCATCGATGTGGAGGACGGAAAGATCAAGGAAGTATCCATTTTGCAGAACGTGAGTCATGTTCAGGGCGGCTGCATGGTGCCGGTCAACCTGCTTGCGGACAACAAGGTGAACGCCCTCATCGTTGGCGGCATCGGCATGCGTCCGCTCATGGGCTTCAAGAATGTGGGCATTGATGTCTATTACGATGCGGAGCGGGCCGCCATCAGGCCCGTCGTGGAAGATCTGATCAATGGGAAACTGCCGATCATCTCAGACAATCAGGTCTGTGGCGGAGGCGGTCATGCCCATTAAAAAAATGATATAGGAGGGCTTTCAAGCCATGAAAATTGCGGTAACATCCACAGGAAAAAATCTGAATGATCCAGTAGACCCGCGTTTTGGCAGGGCCGCGTTCATTCTAATCGTCGATTCGGATACCTTTTCCTATGAAACCATCGACAATACGAAGAATGTGAATGCCTTTAAAGGCGCGGGCATCCAGGCGGCCACGAGCATCAGCGAAAAAGACGCGGAGGTGCTTTTAACCGGATTCTGCGGACCCAATGCCTTTTCAACGCTGAAGGCCGCGGGAATCAAAGTGGTGAACGATGTGACCGGCGTGGTGGGTGATGCGGTCAAAGATTTTTTGAGCGGCAAATACCCCTTCGCGGAAGAGGCCAATACGGAAGGACACTGGTAGGAGGAATGTCTGCGGGGAGGTCGGTGTCACGGGGAAAATTTATGGGGAAAAGCGGTATTCGATAGAATAATCGATTTCTGCTTTTCTCTTCCCTGAAAATTTCGTTCGACAAAGAGCCCCTCTCCCGAAAAGGGATCTTTGCCCGTATAGTACATCAGTGTCCCATAGGTCGATGGCGAGGGTGTGAAGATCTGAGTCTGGCGGGGCGTTGTCTTTAGGTGCGTGGCGGCGAACCTTTTCAGGCTCGCCATCTCTTTTTCCCCGCATCCTGGATAGGCGGCGATCATATAGTAGGTTAGGAACTGGGGCTTTTTCACCCTCTTTGAGACGCGATCGAAGAGGGCCTTGAAATCGATAAGGGCTTCTGCGGGCGGTTTGCCCATCAATCGAAGAATTCGGTTATCCGTGTGTTCCGGCGCGATTTTCATCTGACCGGAGACATGGCCTCTGAGAAGGGTTTCAAGATAGGGTTCGCCATGGGCTTTATCCTTGAGGATCATATCGTACCGGATTCCGGAACCCACAAACAGGTGTTTCACCCCCTTGACCGAGGCAAGGGCGGTCAAAAGCCGGATCTGGGATTTATGGTCCACCGGCAGGGACGGACAGATTTTTGGAAAGAGACACCGTTTGTCCGGGCAGCACCCCTCCCGGATTTTCTTCCGGCATTCGATGCCATACATGTTGGCCGTTGGGCCGCCCACGTCCGCAATTGTTCCTTTGAAGAGCGGATGCCGGGTGATCGTCTCCGCTTCTCTAACAATCGACGCCACACTGCGGTATTGAACGGTTCGCCCCTGATGAACGGCAATGGCGCAGAAATGGCATTCGCCATAGCACCCACGGTGGGTCGCGATGGAAAATCGGATCGTGTCAAGAGCGCGCGCCTCGTTGGATTTGCCGTAATAGGGATGCAGATCCCGCTCAAACGCCATGTCGTAAACCGCGTCCAGCTCCTCGCTGGAAAGATGAAGGGCCGGGGGATTCTGAACCAGATAGCGGGTATCCTGCTTCTGGCAAAGGGGCCTTGCGGTGAGGGGGTCGTTGTTCTGGTAAAACAGATGAAACATCTCCGTGAACGCCTCCTTGTTGGAGGCCACGGTTTCAAAGGAGGGGAGGGGAAGGGCGTCTGGCGGTTTTTCCGGCGACAGATAGCAAAGCCCCCGGATGGCGCGGGGATCTTCTTTCGATCGTAAATGGGAGGCCAATTCAACCACCGATCGTTCGGCCATCCCATAAAGAAGAAAATCGGCCTTGGCGTCCGCAAGAACCGATCTCCGGATGCGGTCTGACCAGAAATCATAATGGGCTACGCGCCTCAGGCTCGCCTCGATGCCCCCCAAAACGATGGGGAGGGTTCCCTTGAAATGTTTGCGGATCAGATTGGCGTAGGCGATCACGGCCCGGTCCGGCCTTCGGGTGTTCTCCCCGCCTGGCGTGTGGTCGTCTTTTTTTCTTTTTTTACCGGATGCGGTCCGGTTGGCGATCATGGAATCAACGGCTCCCGCCGTTACCCCCCAGAAGAGGGCGGGCTCTCCCAGCCGTTTGATATCCTCCGCGGTTTCAAGATCGGGCTGGGCGATGACTCCTACCCGGAATCCATGCCTCATAAGCACTTTGCCGATGAGGGCGGTCCCTTCAAAGGGAGAATCGATATAGGTGTCGCCGGTTACGATGATCACGTCGGCGGCGGACCAGCCCAGTCGATCCATCTCCTTTCGGGTGGTGGGAAGAAACATGAAGGTATCCCTTTCTCCCCCTTAGGAATAGATGCTTTGCGATTTGCTTCGGTAGTAGTCGTAATCCCCTTCGTAAACCACCATCTCTCCGTGGTCGATGGCGAACACGCGGGTCACCAAGGATCTTAAAAAATGGCGGTCATGGCTTACAATCACGATGGTTCCAGGGAATTTTTTCAAGGCCTCCAGAAGCACTTCCCGCGAGAGAATATCCAGATGGTTGGTGGGTTCGTCCAGGATCAAAAGGTTGATAGGGCGGGCCAGAAGGGTGGCCATGACCACCCGGCTTTTTTCCCCTCCGGAGAGCATGTCGATCCGTTTCTCCACGTTGTCCCCCTGAAACAGAAATGCGGCCAAGAGGTTTCGCAGGAAGCCGATGTTGGCGTCGGGAAGGGCCTCTTGAAGGGTTTCGAAAACGGTTTTTTTGGGGTGGAGGATATCCATGGCGTGCTGGCTGAAATAGCCCACATGCACGTTGGCCCCCTTCGTGACCTTTCCGTGGGTGGCCTCGGTTTCGCCAGCCAGGAGCTTAAGGAATGTGGATTTCCCCGCGCCGTTCACCCCCACCACGGCGATCTTTTCTCCTCGCCGCACCATGCCCGATATACCGCTGAACACGGGTCTCTTTTTCCCATCCGGCAGCGGCCAGATTTTTCCCACCTGATCAAGACCGATCACGTCATCTCCGGACCGGGGAGGCTCGGCGAATGAAAAGAGGATTCTTCTTTGTTCGGGGGGAATTTCAATACGTTCGATCTTCTCGATCTTTTTGACCCGTGACTGGACCTGGGAGGCGTGGGAGGCCCTTGCCGCGAAACGGGCGATGAACTCCTCTTCTTTGGCGAGCATCTCCTGCTGACGGCGGTAACTCGCAAGAAGCTGTTCCCGCCGGATTTCCCGTTCCCGGATATAAAAATCGTAATTGCCGGTGTAGAGGGTGAGGGTCCGGTTGGCCACTTCGACGATCCGGGTGGCCAGACGGTTCATGAAATCATGGTCATGGCAGGTCATGAGAACCGATCCCTTGAATTCGGATGCGAGCCAGTTTTCCAGCCATACAATCGATTCCACATCCAGATGGTTCGTAGGTTCGTCCAGCAGCAGCACATCGGGTTGAATAGTAAGGATTCTCGCAAGGGCGATTCGCATTTTCCAGCCCCCGCTGAACGACTCCACCGGGCTTCCATGATCCTCCGGGCCGATGCCTAAACCCGTCAAAATAGCCTGAGCCCGGCTCTCCAGATCGTAGCCCCCCCGGTGCTCGAAGGCTTCCACCGCATTTCCGTAATGTTCCAGAAGGGTCGCCATGGCGTCGTCATCCATGGGGGTGGCCATCTGCTCTTCCATGATCCGGATCTCTTCTCCAAGGGCGACCACGTCGGCTGCCGCCGCCATGACCTCTTCAAGGGCGCTGCGCCCGGCCATATCCCCAACCTCCTGGGAAAAATAGCCGAGCTGGGTCTGTTTCGCAAAGATGATGTCGCCCTTGTCCGGCTCTTCCTCCTTCATGATCAGACGAAAAACCGTTGTTTTCCCCGCGCCGTTCGGACCCACGAGACCGGTGCATGTTCCCCGGGGAATCTGAAGGCTGGCGTTTAGAAAAAGAGTCTGTGACCCATATTGTTTGGTGATACTATTGAGGTGAACCATTGGTTCCTTTCATACACTTGATGTTCAAGTTTTTGTTAATTTTCCCAACTCCGGCGTTGGAAAAAAATTTTGATCCTCGAAATACCTCATGTATTCCTGCGGTCAAAATTTTT
>JAGVHJ010000184.1 GCA_020056645.1 Desulfobacterales bacterium | reverse complement strand
TTGTTAGCATAAAATAAATTATCCCTCTTTAAAAGGCAAAAGTGATGGAACGGGAAAAAATAAAAACGCTGCTTGAAAATCAAATTATCTCGGAGCAAGTATCTGTTAAAGGATGGGTGAAGACCCGCAGGGAATCTAAAGAGCTCACTTTTTTGGAATTGAACGATGGTTCCTGCCTGAAAAATATCCAGATCATCTGCGACGCTTCTTTAAAAAATTATGAGGAGATTAAAAAAATCACCACCGGTTCGGCTCTTTCCATTCAGGGGAATCTGGTTAAATCCCCTTCTCAGGGTCAGGATGTGGAACTTCGAGCCCAAACCATCGATGTCATCTTCTTGAACCCGGAGAGCTACCCCCTGCAAAAAAAGAGGCACACCGACGAATTTTTAAGAATGAACGCCCATCTTCGTCCAAGAACCAACAAATATGGGGCCATGCTCCGAATCCGATCCGAACTCTCTTTCGCCGTTCATCAATTTTTTAAGTCCAGGGGTTTTTTTTACATTCACACGCCGATCATTACCGGTTCCGATTGCGAGGGAGCCGGAGAGCTCTTCCGGGTCACCACGCTAAAAGAACATGCTTCTGAAAAAGCCGATTTTTCAAAGGATTTTTTTGGCAAGGAGGCGAGTTTGACCGTTTCAGGACAATTGTCGGCGGAGATGGTCGCCCTTTCCCTGGGAGATGTCTACACCTTCGGCCCCACCTTCAGGGCTGAAAATTCAAACACCAGCCGCCATGCCGCCGAGTTCTGGATGATCGAGCCTGAAATGGCCTTTTGCGATCTTGAAAAAGACATGAACATGGCCGAGTCGTTCATTAAGTATCTGGTGGACTATTCCCTCAATCAGTTGAGACCCGACCTGGAACTCTTTATCACGTATGTCGATAAGGAGTTGGTGCAGAGGCTCGAGTCTGTTCTATCCCATGATTTTGTCCGGGTGACCCACAGGGAGGCAGTCGAAATTCTGATGAAATCTGGGAAAACATTTGAATACCCTTTCTCAGCCTCAAGCGACCTTCAATCCGAACATGAACGGTTTCTCACCGATATTCATTTTAAAAGGCCGGTGATCGTCTACGATTATCCCAAGAACATCAAGCCCTTCTACATGAGAGTGAATGACAATCAGCAAACCGTCGCCGCCATGGATATTCTGGTTCCAAAAATAGGCGAACTGGTTGGCGGCAGCCAGAGGGAGGAGCGGTTGGACGTTTTAAAGGCGCGCATGACCGCGAATGGTATCAATCCCGCCGACTATTGGTGGTATATGGACTCCAGAATTTATGGGTCTGTTCCTCACAGCGGGTTTGGTCTCGGATTTGAAAGGCTTCTCATGTTCGTCACCGGAATAACCAATATCCGGGATGTGATCGCCTTTCCACGGACGCCTGGCGCAATAGAGTTCTAATTCCATTTCGCATTAAAGCGCTACCTTCGTTGGCGGCGTCGGCGGCTTCTCGACGTATTCCATATACCTCTCCGGAACCTCTTCCTTGCCGCCTGGATCATCTTGAATGCAAAATGGAATGTAACTTCAGCAGCGATTCATCTAGATGGCCAAAAGCCCGTTTTTTTCGTTCAGGCACTAGTGACGCCAACACCTCAATCAGATGTCGAGAGTGGTTATCTCAAGGGCGTTATTCTGAATAAACTCCCTTCGGGGTTCCACCTCTTCTCCCATGAGAAGGGTAAAGATCATATCCGCCTGTTCGGCGTCATCAATCTTGACCTGATAGAGCATCCGTTTCTCGGGATCCATGGTGGTTTCCCACAACTGATCCGGGTTCATCTCTCCAAGACCTTTATAGCGCTGAATCGATATTCCCTTTTTCCCTTCAGATAAGAGATGGTTCAACAGATCTTTTTTATTATCGATTTCAATGCCGTTCTCTTCCTGATCGCTGCTCTTGTTGGTGATTGAGTAGGTAACCCCTTCAAATTCTTTTAATTTGATGTTTAAATCATAGGCCTGCTGATAATCCTGGGAATAGATCAAGATCCGTCCTACCTCGGCGGAATTTTTTTGAGCCACAATGGCTGTATCTTGACTTGCAGCGTTTCCCTTGGGTGTTACGATCATGCGGTAACGGTTCAGACTTTCGTTGTAGAGAAGATCCGAGACAAAATATCCCTTTTCCATGAAATTGTTTCTCAATTCAATCATCTTCTCTTTTTCCTGGAGAAATGATTTGTCCCTGATACCTTTATCCATCAATAAATTGATCAGATTCTCATCATAATTCCGCCGTTCCATCTTGGCTATGGCTTTGTAATAATTGGAGAGATTCTCAAGAAATCCGTATAGCTCATCGTCGGCCAGCACACGGCCGGTTTGAACTATCTTCACCTGTTTCAGATCACAAATTCTCTTTAGAATGTAAGCGTTATACTCCTCTTCATTCTTGAGATAGCTTCCCTTATTCCCCTTTCCCACCTTGAAAAGCGGTGGCTGGGCGATGTAGAGATAGCCGTTTTCAACCAGTTCTATCATCTGTCTGTAAAAAAAGGTCAGCAAGAGGGTTCGGATGTGGGACCCATCCACATCGGCATCGGTCATTATAATAACCTTATGATACCTTATTTTCTGGATATCGTACTCTTCATCCCCCACACCGGTTCCAAGAACCGTGATGATGTTTTTGATCTCCTCGCTTTTTAAAATTTTGTCAAAACGGGCCTTCTCAACATTTAATATTTTACCTTTTAAAGGCAAGATGGCCTGAAACCGTCGGTCTCTCCCCTGCTTGGCGGAACCGCCTGCTGAATCCCCTTCCACAAGAAAGAGTTCTCTTTCAGATGGTTCCGAGTACTGACACTCCGCGAGTTTACCCGGAAGGGTCGCATCCATTAGAAGACCGGTGCTTCTTACAAGGTCCCGAGCCCGTTTGGCGGCATCCCTGGCCCTTGCGGCATCAATGGCCTTGGTTATGATTTTTTTTGCGATGGATGGATTTTCTTGAAAATAGACCGATAATTTTTCGTTGACCAGCGATTCGACAATTCCTTTGACCTCGCTATTTCCCAATTTTGTTTTTGTCTGTCCTTCAAACTGGGGATTGACCAATTTAACGCTGATAATGGCTGAAAGCCCTTCTCTCACATCGTCTCCGGTGATTTTTCCCTGCATGTTTTTAGGAATATTGTCCGAGGTGAGATAGGAGTTGATGGCCCGAGTAAGGGCCCCTTTGAAACCGGAGAGATGAAATCCGCCTTCATGGGTATTGATGTTGTTGGCGAAGGTGTAGAGTTTTTCCTTATAGGTGTCGTTATACTGGATGGCGACCTCAACGGCCACGTCCCCTTTTTCACCTTCGATAATAATGGGATCATGGACCGCCACATGGGAACGGTTCAGATATTCCACATAGGCCTTCAATCCGCCATCGTAACAGAACTCCTCTTTTTCATCGCTTCTTTCATCTTCGATGATGATTTTTACGCCTTTGTTGAGAAAGGCGAGTTCTCGCATCCTTTTTGACAGAATTTCATAATTGAAGACGTCTTTCGTCAATATTTCAAAATCCGGATAAAAATGGATTTGGGTTCCCCGCTGATCGGTTTCACCCATGACTGTCAGTTCACTCGTTTTTTTTCCTTTTTCATAGGTCTGCCGGAATATTTTTCCATGCTGGAAGATGGTCATTTCGAGATAGGACGAGAGGGCGTTGACAACGGAAATACCCACACCATGCAATCCTCCCGAGACTTTGTATGTGTCTTTGTCGAATTTTCCGCCTGCATGAAGTTTGGTCATCACCACCTCGGCGGCAGGTATCTGTTCTTTTTCATGGATGCCGGTGGGAATACCTCTTCCGTTATCCAGAACGATCACGCTGTTGTCGGTTTTTAGTCTCACCCGGATATCGGTGCAATAACCGGCCATCGCCTCATCGATGCTGTTGTCCACAACTTCATAGACCAGGTGATGAAGACCTTCCACGCCGATATTACCGATATACATGGAGGGTCTTTTCCGAACGGCTTCAAGGCCTTCAAGAATTTTAATGCTTTCTGCGTTATATGCTTTATTGGCTTCCGTCATAGATTTTCGTCCACTTTTCTTTACCGTTATTGTTCGTTACATTTTCATGGGCATGATAACGGATAAGTACCGGGAATCATCCTTGCCTTGAATGAAGCACGGGTTCTCTTCATCGAGAATATTCAAGAGAATGGTTTCCCCATCAATGACATTCAACGTATCCATGAAATATTTAGGGTTAAAGGCGCTCTTAAAAGGCTTTCCGTGATAGTTGATCAATATGTCTTCTTTTGATTCTCCCAGTTCCGGATTGGAGGAGACGATCAGAAGACTATCTTGGTTAAAATAGAATATGACGTTCTTATAGGTGTCTGAATATAGTATAGCCATGCGTTTCAACATTTTCAAAAAAAGCTCTTTTTCCATTTCAATGGCTTTATATTCGTCGTCAAACGTAAATATGTCGCTGCAGTCTGGAAAATCCCCTTCAAGAAGACTGATAATGATGGTTTCATTCTCTTTTTTGAGGATAAAATGGTTATCTTTGACACCAATTTTTACAATCCCTTGCAAATCCAAAAACTTACTGACTTCGGCTAATCCTTTTTTGGGAATGATGACGCCATCTGAAAGGATGAAGAGCGATCGGTCGTTTACGACCTGATCCACTTTGGATAATCGCTTGGAATCGGTCGATACCATCCGAATGACTTTTATATCTTTTTCGTCAAGGATATAAAAACCGGCTCCCATTACATGGGTTCGTTTATCTTCCGGATCGTGACCGATGATGATTATTTTTTCGATCATGTCTTTAAGCAAGGCCGACTCTATCTCAATAAAAGAGACCTCATCGATTTGGGGAATGAGGGGAAAATCATCGTGATCCATTCCAACAATTTGAAATTCAACATTTTTTTTATGGCTTATTTTTATCCAACGGTTTTCATTTTCGGAAAAGGATATCTCCTCACTTGGAAATTGATTGACGATTTCAAATAGTTTTCTCGCATTGATGGCGATGATTCCTTCCCTTTCGA
>JAGVHJ010000322.1 GCA_020056645.1 Desulfobacterales bacterium | reverse complement strand
CCTTTACAACCGCAGGGGCGTCGCATGTAGGATTCGCCTTGACGGCCCTGCCGGGAGCCAACCTTTTGAAAAGGTGGCCAAACATGGTAAAAAAAGGTTCTATAAACACCCTCTAAAAACCTATTCGCGCCGCTTTTTAAAAGCGGGCCGCAGGAGGTATTTATCATAAATTCAAGTCATTGTTTAAAACATTCCCTAAACCCCATTTTACATGCGATTCCCCTGTTTACAACCGGCCCAGAGCTTGATACTTGATCTTCAGGGTTTTGTTAATTGGCCCGTATCTATTCAACGCCTATTCATCAAGATGACAAAAAGCCTGTTTGCTTCGTTCCGCACTTTTGTTTCGGGAGCTTCCGCTCGTGGTTACGAGGCAGAGTATCGTACCGACAAAAAACGAGAAAAACAATATTATACTGAATGGTTACAGATTATTCAAAAAGGAGACCCTCCCATGAAACCGAGCGATCATCACCTGTTTTGGAACATTCAGAGAAATGCGTTCATTGAGCTTGGCCGGTCGATGAACACCTTTCTCGATAGTGTGTTTTACGACATGCCCTCCCTGACTTCGGAAGAGAAAAGCGCCCTGTCCAATGAAAAGAGCGCCGAAGGATCTGTTTTAATCGTTTACCCTGGCAACGCGGCCCGCGCCATCGAAACCTTGACCCCTCTGGAATTTATCACGGATCAGAAGAAACAGGGGGCCGAAACCGTCGACGCCATCGCCGTTCCGGGGGTCGGCAGCTCGAAAATGGGAACAGCGGCCCTTGCCAGAAATGTCGCAAACGCCATCAATCGTCCGGTGGCGGGGATTGTCTCCGGACTGGGCATGGCCGATCTCCTCTCCGAAGCCATGGGCGGTTGGTTTGTGCTGGGCTATAAAAACACCATGAGGGACATGGCCGCGAAATTTTTCGACCTCATTGAACTCAAGGATCATGTATGGGAAGAGCGATCCTACCGCTCTCTGGTGAAAGACGAAAATCTATCGGATTTCGATCTCGCTCCTTATATGTTCGGGAGCCCGGATTCGACCGCCCTCCTTCTTACGCTCTATCATCTGCGAAAACAGATCACACTCCTGGTCGGTCACAGCAAGGGCGACTATATGATCGAAAACGCCCTTGAAGGAATGATACGGCTCTGCCAGCTGAAAAAAGAGAAACTGCCGGACCAGTTGAAAATCGTGACACTGGGCGCGGTCGTGCGATTTCCAGAGGCGTTTGAAAAAAACGCGGCTCAGTTCATCGGGACCCTTGACGGGTTCGGCTTGATCAATTCGCGCTTGAACTTGAATCCAATGAAAATAGAAGGGGCGTGGCACTCCTTGAATACGGCCCTCCCCGGCCATCTTTCCGTGGAAAAAGCGGTTCAAATGGCTAACGAGCACTTCGTCGCTATTGAAGAGATACGCCCGGCGGAAAAAAGAGAGGCCGAACCAAGCGTCGTCCAAACGGCGACCATTCCTTCAGACGAGGGGGATGCCCGGCGTGATATGCAAGGGTGATTGGTCGATGGGAGTGTCGTTGAAATGGCTAATGGCGCTTCATTCTCTGTATCATTTCAAGATCTTTTCTACTGCGTTCGATCATCATGGCCTCAATTTCTCTCTCGTCGATTCCCATGAGAATCTGGTATGCGTGGTAGCGGGTCTTCAGAAAATAGATATCGAAGGGGAGGGCGCGGCCCGGTTCACGGAAAATCCGGAGCCCCGGAATGCCATGTTGAAAAATCGCCTCACACGATGTGTTGACGATAAGAGGTTCAATATCGTGCCGGTTCTGCCAGGGAACGCATGCGCCCGCCATGTCCAGATCCGGATGCATGATGGATCGCACCTTTTCGGGGACCCCTCCCACGGCGAGAATGATATCTCCGGTGAGGGAGCCGGTAATCCCCATTCGTTGATTGACCGGCGCATGGATAAAATCTGAAATCAGGCCCACATCCATGGCGATGGATGCGCTGTCTCCTTCCACCCCGCCGTGGGCCTGGATATATTCGACATGCATTTCATAACCAATATAGGGGATCGAGAGTTTCTGGAATATTTTTTTGATAGCGGCTCGTACATTCTGGGCTGCCGCCTTGGCGATCTCGCCTGTTTTTCCGGAAGAGATCACCGAATCCGCGCCGCCGGCATTCACCTGACACCGGATGGGAAGGGGCTGCCCAAACATCTGACCGCTTGCTCCGGATGTGACGACGGAGAGCCCTACCACAAAGCCGACGGCGTCCGACAGGGAGCCGATATGTTTTTTCAGATCTTTCTTGTGGGCCATGAGCTCTCTGGAAAGTTCTCCTTCGAGTCCCATGTGGCCGTTTAAAGCGCTGCTCACATGGCCTGGCTCCACCTGCGGGGCGTTGTCGAAAACCGCTTCCATCACAGCGGCCCGGATAATTCCGTTGATAGGCCGTAGGATGGCGGAGAGTTTTCGGTCAGAGGCCCGGCACCTCAACTCTTTTACGATTTCAGCCACGGCGCTTCTTGTAAACGCTTTGGTTTTGAGTTTGAAGGTGCGGGGAAGGGGCCTGCCATAGATCTTTTCGCTTCGTTTCCGGACCCCCTCGTATCCTTCCCGTTCGAAGACATCTCCCCAGTTTTTCTGAAAGGCCTCTCCGACCGCGGCTGATTCCTGTTTGATATATTGGGCGAGTTTCACGAGATTTTCTGGTGTTTCCGGCACCGCGTGCTCCATCTGGATGATCTCCCCCTTGTCTTCGACGCGGCTCAAAAACGCCCCATCTCCTTCTGACCGGAGATGGGAGAGGGTGTCGTGATTGCAGCAGGCGATGATGATGTTTGTGGCCAAAAGCGGATCTTCCGACCGGTCGGCGGCCCCGCTGCCTGAATGTTTTCCCCCTTCGAGGAAATATTTCTGATTCTGCATGATTTCGAGCAGGTTGGGCATGTACCCGGCGTTGATAAGGGTTTTCAGCTCATCGATATAAATGATCGGCGACGTGGCATGGGCCCCCAGATAGGCCCGCTGGTGGGCCGGTGTTCCCAGGTTGCCTGATTGGTAAGGGTCGTGCCTGAACCCGCCCCTCATGTTGACAAATGAAGGTTCCGTCACCCGGGTCATCAGCTCTTTCTCTTTCCTGGGGTCATAGAGTACTTCCGGAAGCCGGTCCAGAAGCTGCTTGACCGCCATCTGTTTTCCGCCCGCTCCTTCGTTTTGAATTTTTTCCTGAACCGCGTGGTTGTTTTCCTGCATGAACATGAAAATCGCGCCGATTCCTGAAAGACCCGTCACAACAAAGGCCACGGGAAAGAAGAAGCCGGCAATCAGGCTCGCGGCCGCGGAAATGATAAATAGATAGCGCGCCTTCCTAAGAGAGGCGATCTGAGTTTTCAGGCTGAAGGGCTCGGCCGCGTTTTTAATCCCTTCCATCTCGGCCCGGAGCTTATCGATGTGATAATCGAGCCTTTCCGGATTGGCGTAAGTGATCCGGACATGGTTCCGGTCTTTTCCCGGATAGGCGGCGATCGATTTTTTTGGTCTGAGATAATCGCCCATGGCCTGATCCACAACCTCCTTGAACATGTCGGCGAGCATCGATTTCCCGGTGCCTGGTTTTCCAACAAGAAGGATGTGGCCTTTGTTCTGGGCGATTTTCCGGATGGCTTTCTGGGCCCTCTCCTGAAATACAACCCTTTCGATGGGGTCCTCCGGAAGCTCAATCTCGTCCGTATCTTTCATGAAACCCAGGTTCCGATCGAGCCGGTCCGGGTAGGAAAGGAGGTGGGCTACCTCTTCCCTCTCTTTTTCCGAATAATCGCTAAACATCCTTGAACCCCTTCATGCTGTCCAAAAGATAGTAGCTTCCGGCGTCTGAATTCATGGTGATCTCAGTGATCTTCGAATAAAAGTCGGGCAGATGGATTTTTACCGGCTCAAGGGCCCTTATGTCGTGCATGACCGAGATGGTGGTGACCGTTTTTTCCGTATCGGTATGCGATTGTGGAATATAGCCGAAGGTCACGATGCGCTGGTGGTTGTTGATGATCTCCGTGATCATTTCCCGTACTGGATCTTCCATCCGGCGCTCGTCAAAAATGCGCCTGTAAAGGGGTGGGAGATAGGTGGTTGAATAACTGATATCGAGTTTTTTGGTGAAAAAGAGCTTCGTTGGCCGGGCCCCTCCTTCCATGCACAGGGAAAAGGCCTCTTTCAGATTTTCGTTGGAGTGAAGGGACTGATCTAAAATATGGATGAAGCGGATAAAGAGTCTATCCTCCACATGAAAAAGAACCTTTCTGGCCTGGTCGAGCACGGCGTACTTGAAGGTTTGGTTGGAGGCATATTTCACCAGGTAAAACCATTTGTCTGGCGAGTAGGTTACAAAATCGAATCCCCGCATTTCAAAGAGGCCATCTGCCAGATAGGCGCTTTTTAGGGTGACTCGGATCTTTTTACCCAGAAAATTTTTCAAATAATCGATCTTTTCCGGAATGGTTCCCCTCAGTGTGAGGGTGTAACGGGCGGATCCGCCTGAATCCTCACAGATGCCGGTGATATCGGAAAGAATTCCGGCGTCAATCCTTTCGATCTCCTTGATCATGGGATGGAACGGACGGGTTAGGTCGTAGAGGCTGTTCATATAAGATTGAAAACCAGGGTCGTCAAATAGGGGGAGCGGGTCAAGGGGAGAGATGAGCCGCTCCCTGCTGGGAATCGATTTTTCTTTAAAAAAGCGGTGGAGAAAAGGCGCGCGCTTTTTTATTTTTTGTTTGAAGAGGTTCGATTTCGGCTGCTTGAAGTGAAGGGTGTATCCAATAATCCGTTCTTCCACCTCGATGGTGGAAGGGCTTAGCAGATACTTTCCGATCTCCGAAATCCTGTAAATCTTAATGGCGTCACTTTCCAGGCCGTTCCCTTTAAGAAAATCGTTATTGGCTTTGTCGCCGCTTGAAATCACCCATATGTTTTTTTTACTTCTCGCGTTCATCTAAAACGACCCAAACAACAAAACTAACACCGTTTGTCATGAAAATATATTTGTCTCAATGCAATTAATGTTCCCTCCATATTTGTCTAAAATCAAAAAACAGAGCGTTTGGCAAGCAGCATTTTTGAAAAATAGCCAGGCCCGGTTAAAAGAGGCGATCAAGATACCCTATCCGAGAAGATAATTGCGAAATAAAAGAGAGTGGGGCCGCTTCTTGTTACGAGGCAGAGCCGCGTAACCAGGAACCAAAACCCATTTGTCCCGATTTTTAAAATCTGGCCCCCAGAAGGGTCAATTCGGAGGCTTTAAAACACTAATTTAATGTAACTATTCAGCAGCTATTCATCAAGGTGGCGAAAAGCCCGTTTTGTTCGTTTCCTATTTTTTTT
>JAGVHJ010000080.1 GCA_020056645.1 Desulfobacterales bacterium | reverse complement strand
CATCAAAACCTTCGACATCTATAAATACGAAAGACGCTACGTGAATGCCGTTATCGTGGCACCCCATACCCGCACCCTCATGAACGCCATGGACCGGTTGGTCGACGAGGGGTTTTTCCTCTCCCAGATCCGCTTCATGGTGAATCTCCAGGCGGAATACGCAACCCCGCTCCACATCTGCAAAACCGGGCAGACAGTGACGGCGTGGCTCCTGGAGAGGAAAAGCGGAAAAACCATTTACCAATCTTCTGAGAGCGTCCAAACCGCGTCGGACCTCTTAAAGCCGGCCATCTTTAAAAATGGCCCGTCCTGAAATCGGGATTCCCAAAATCGGGACCGATCCCAACTCAGGGACGATTCTCCTTCCTTATTAAGCGATGATGGAAAAAATATTTTTTTAATATTTTGAAATAACTATCGATATTTTTCGTCTCCTTTCCATTGAAAGTGGCATGGCCTATGCTACCATTAGTATTGTAATCCGTTTCATCCAATCATAACAAAGTGCATTCCATCGTTTTTTATCCGTCAAACTATTTTTAAAAAGGAGGCAGGCATGAAGAACATGAAACTGGGAACCAAAATCGCCATGGGATTCGGCATTCTGGTCTTTATCGCGATCGCTCTGGGAACCATGAGTGTCTGGAACATGAAGAGTGTCTCCAAGAGCTCCACGATCCTTGCCCACGAATATGTGCCGGAGGTGAGCATGGCCCAGGATCTCCGGGGGGCCGCCAACCGGGTGATGTACGCCATGAGGGGATATGGCTTCACCGAAGAGAAAGAGTATTATGAAGATACCTTACGGGAGATTCAGGCGGTTGAGAAGACCCTTGAGGAAGGAAAAAAACTCGAATCCGAGGCCAAGAATCTGACCAAGCTGAAAGATCAGATCGATATGGCGGAAAACGCCCTCACCCAGTACAAAACCCTCTCCCGCCAGATGGCCGATGTGACCAACAAAATGGCCGAGGAAAAAAACAAGCTGGATGAGTCCGCGGCCAAATACATGGAAAACTGCAACAGCTTTTTAGCCGGCCAGAACAAGGCCTTTAAAGAGGATCTGGCCGACCGCCAGAACAAGATCCGGCTCGTCTCCGAGATCGTGGATATCGGCACCGCGGTGCGCGTGCTCAACTTCAAATCCCAGGCCACCAACGACGCGAACCTGTTGGAAGATGCCATCGACAAGCTGGGGGAGATCGACGCCCACATCTCCGAATTGAGAAAAGTGACGAAAGCGGAGGCCGATATTCAGCGAATAGACGCGACGGTCAAGTCGGCGTCCCACTATAAGGACGAAATGAAAAACTTCCTGAAAGAGTTTCAAAAAGGAACCCAGGCCAGCCAAGAGGTGCTTTCCGGCATCCGGTCCCAGATGGATCAGAACGCGGGCGTTTACGTGAAGAACTGCGATGATTTCATGGAGAGCCAGCTTATCGCCCTTGACAAGGATATGTCCGAACGTCACGACAAGATCAGCACGGTGAACGATATCATCGATGTGGGAAACTTGACACGGATCGCCGCCTTTAAATCCATGGCCAAACGGGACCCGGAGGTTATCCGGGAGGCCCAGAAAAATTTCGATATCATGGAAAAGAAGTTTGAAAGCTTGAGAGCCGTTACACGAAACGAGGCCAATATCCGCCAGATCGAAAGCACCAGAGAGGCGGCCAATGCCTATAAAACCGCCATGAACAATTTCCTCGCGAACTGGCTCGTTCTCCAGGATCTGGGGAAAAAGAGCGAGGAGACCGGAAGAGCGTTGATCAGTGCCTGCGCCAATCTGGCGGACGCTGGCATGACCGGAACGACCAAAATCGCGGGCGACGCGGTCAGCGCGCTGAATTCGTCAACGATCGTCATGATCATCGGCCTGGTCGTGGCCCTGGTCCTGGGGATTGTGGTCGCTGTCTTCATCACAAAGAGCATCACCGGCCCCCTGAACCGGGTGATCGACGGTCTCCATGCGGGCGCGGAGCAGGTGACCTCGGCATCGGGCCAGGTATCTTCGGCCAGCCAGTCCCTTGCTGAAGGCTCCTCGGAACAGGCGGCGGCCATCGAAGAGACCTCATCCTCCCTGGAAGAGATGTCTAGCATGACCAAGCAGAACGCCGAGCACGCCAATCAGGCCGACACTCTCATGAAAGACGCCAACCTTGTCGTCGTCAAGGCCAACGCCTCCATGACAGAGCTCACCGCTTCCATGAAGGATATCACCAAGGCCAGCGAAGAGACCTCGAAAATTATCAAGACCATCGATGAGATCGCCTTCCAAACCAATCTCCTCGCCTTGAACGCGGCGGTGGAGGCGGCCAGGGCCGGTGAGGCCGGAGCCGGATTCGCGGTGGTCGCCGATGAGGTGCGGAATCTCGCCATGAGGGCTGCTGAAGCCGCCAAAAACACCGCAAGCCTTATCGAGGGAACGGTTAAAAAAATCAACGATGGGTCAAACCTGGTAGCGACCACCAACGAGGCCTTTTCCGAGGTGGCTGAAAGCGCCAAAAAAGTGGGCCAGCTCGTGGGTGAAATCGCCGCGGCCTCCCGTGAACAGGCCCAGGGAATCGAGCAGGTGAACAAAGCGGTTGTTGATATGGATAAGGTGACCCAGCAGAACGCGGCCAACGCCGAAGAGTCGGCCAGCGCCGCGGAAGAGATGAACGCCCAGGCGTCACAGATGATGGGATATGTGAATGAAATGCTGGCTCTGATCGGCGGAAATATACACAAATCGGATATGAGAAGCGCCCCGGCCCTCACCCATAAGGCCATTACCCATAAAATCGACCGGAAAATCCATGCCCCCGCAAAACGGAAAAACAGCGCGGAAAAAGCGATCCCCATGGATCATAACGACGAGGACTTCACCAACTTCTAACGCTTGTCGCTAAAACCAGAAAGACCGGACGTATTTTACAAACGTCCGGTCTTTCTATTTGATGCCTTATTGCTGCCGCCAAAACCCATTCTAAAATCCGGTCAGCGGAGGGAAAATGAGGGCCTCCGGCGGCCCGCTTTTAAAAAGCTGGACAAAGGGGTTTTTAGATGGTGGTTATTGAACCTTTATTGTAACT
>JAGVHJ010000450.1 GCA_020056645.1 Desulfobacterales bacterium | reverse complement strand
GAAAAGCTCTCTGATTCGCTCGAAGTATATAAGGTGTCGCTGCTTTCCTACGCTTGCATGACCAACCATTTTCATCTGCTTTTAACAACGCCACTTGGAAATCTTTCCGATTTTATGCGTCATTTTAATATTTCCTATACGTCGGCTTTCAATCGTAAGTATCAGAGGACCGGTCATTTATATCAGGGGAGATTCAAGTCTTATCTGGTGGATGCAGACGCTTATTTGTGTGAGGTGTCCAGGTATATCCACCTGAATCTGGTGAGGATCAAAAAAAATGCGAAAATCGGGACCCAGAAAAAGATGAACATATTGGAGCAATATAAATACAGCAGTTTTGCCGGATATGGTGGTCTGGTTAAAAGAGAAAAATTTATAAATTACAGCACAATCCTTGATTATTTTGGCGGTGACACCCCAGAAGGTCAGTGGGCATATAGAGCGTTCGTATTGAGGGGGCTTGATGATAAGAGTGAAAACCCCCATGAGGTGGCAAAGGGAACAGGAATTGTTGGATCCCCTGAATTTGTAAAAAGTGTGGAAATGCGGTATGTGGTCCAAGGTGAGAAAAAAAATTTAAGAGAACAACCGTGTTTGAGGTCTATAACCAAGGTCCGCCCTGATGAATTGATAGACAAATATTGTGAATACATAGGCAAAGATCGAGGTGCTATTTGCGGCAAGGGAAAGAATTCCATGGATCGAGCGATTTTAATGGAACTTCTGTATCAATATTGCAGCATCACACAGCCTGAGATTGGTCGTCTGCTTGGAGGGATCGATTACAGCGCCGTCAGTGTTTCCCGAAAAAGGTTGCGGCAAAAAAAGGAAATTGATCCATCAATAAGCCAAAAAATTGAAGGATTTGTAGAAAATCTATCAAGGATAAAGATTTGACCCTAACTATTCAGGATGTCTATTCCGGTTACGAAGAATTGAAACAGCATGAACAAGAAGGGGCGGATTATCTGATTCTCTTCCGGGAAGGGTCTGGAAGCGACATCGCCCTCATGGCCCCCCACGGCGGAGGGATTGAGCCGGGAACCGTTGAAATCGCCGATGCCATCGCCAGGGACGAGTACGCGTTTTATGCCTTTAAAGGAATGAAAAAGAGGGGCAACAGCGTGTTGCATGTCACGAGTAACCGGTTTGACGAACCCATTGGCGTAAGGATCGCCGCGCAGGCGGAGAGGGTCATCACCTTTCACGGATATCATGGGGCGGAAGATTGGATTTACATCGGCGGCAGAAACACGGACGTGATGGAGAGGATTCGCAATCATTTGACCGACGCGGGTTTTCATGCGGAAATCAGCTTGAAGCCGGGCCTTCGCGCCATCAGCCCCGATAACATCTGCAACCGGTGCCGAAGCGGAAAGGGTGTCCAGCTGGAGATATCAAGGGGAGTGCGGGAGAAAATGTTCGAAAACCTGCCCAGAAGGAGCCATCGGACCCGGACCCGCCTCTTCTACAGATTCACAGATACGCTCATACAGGCCATTCGGCAGTGAACGCTAAAACCTTCTTCTCTTTCACGCTTGGGGCGTTGAGGTTGCACACCCTCCCTCGGATCACCGGGCCGTTTTTTTAAGGTAGATGACCACGCTCTTCCCGATGAAGGGGTTCAGGAGTCTGTCAATCAACGCCGTGATAAAGGGTTTGTTCATGATATCCCATGTGAGGAAGCGGTGATAGAGATTCACCGGTAGGGAGTCTTCCCTGGATGGTCCCACGAGGCACTTGAGCCACCAGTAGGGGGCGTGGAGGCTGTGGGCGAAATGGCCGCCCCATTTTTTGACCCCTTCTTTTTCCAGCCGGCGCACGAGCTCTCTGGTTTTGTAGATACGAATATGTCCATGCTCCACGGAATGGTACTCTTCCGAGAGGAGCCAGCATATCTTTTCCGGGACATACCGGGGAACGCTGACGGCCAGATTGCAGCCGGGTTTCAATACCCGGATGATCTCCCGGATCGCTTTTTTTTCTTCAGGCACATGCTCCAGAACCTCCGAGCAGATCACGAGATCGAACTCGTTGTCCTTGAACGGGAGCCGGGTGATGTCCGACACCGTGAAGCTCCATGATCCATCGCCGCATGCCCCGATCTCGTCGTGAAACCGGAGCCTTTCACCGGCCTTTGTCAGGTCGTTGAAATTGATATCCGCACCGATGGCGGTCACGCCGTCCAGTTCATAGACCGCTCCTGTGTGACGTCCATCGCCGCACCCGATGTCGAGGATCTTGAACCCTTTTCTGATATTGAGCCGTTTAATATCGATGGTGATCACGGATAACCTCTCGATAGGCGGCCACGGTTTTTCGGGCCGCGTTTTCCCAGGTGAAATGTTCGAGGACCCGCCGGTAGCCCGCGTCACCCATTTGTTTCGCTTTTTCGGGATTCTCTAAAAGGTCGACGATGGCTCGCGCCAGTGCCCCAGGATCCGCGGGCGGTACCAGGATCGCCGCGTCTCCCGCCACCTCCGGCAATGCGCCGCCGGTGGTGCTGACCACCGGAATGCCGCACGCCATGGCCTCCCCCACGGGGAGGCCGAACCCCTCGTAGAGCGAAGGAACCACCGCCACCGAAGAGAGGGCGTATTGCCT
>JAGVHJ010000508.1 GCA_020056645.1 Desulfobacterales bacterium | reverse complement strand
GCAGGAATACATGAAGTATTTCGAGGATCAAAATTTTTTTCCAACGCCGGAGTTGAGAAAATTAACAAAAACTTGAACATTGAGTTACACCGTTCTTTGGCTCTTCAGATAGGGTCGCCCTGAAAAGACCAGAGCAAACATACGACTACCCACATCCCTGCATGACTTATTCAGTCATGCAGAAAAAATAATCTAACAAAATTGATACGGTTAAATATATGGTATTCATGTATTGTTGAAACAAGATGTTTTTTCCGGAACGGATTGCTTCCGGAAATTAATACAGCTTTCTGAATCAATACAGGAGTGATTCCAATTCGCATTCCAAGCACACCCTTCGTTGGCTGCGTCGCCGGAACATAGTGGTATCGTCTTGAATGCAAAATGGAATGAGAACTTCAGTTGTCCGTTCTTATAGCGATCTAAAATCTATTGATGAATGCTCACTCCGGCCCGGCAAAGGATCCTCCAGAGCCGCGCCGTGAATGATGTCAACGATTTTTAAATCGAGGCGTTCGCCTGTCACTTCTTCGAGATATGTTCCATTTTACCTGTAAAAACCTGATTTGAAATTTTTCATAGCACAGGTTGCCGGTTCAAATCAATCATTTTACATATTTTTTTTTATATCAGAAAGGGTTGATTCAACCAATTGCTGGATTTCCTTTAACCGATTCTCGGTCAAGGCCTCAAATCGCAGGACCAGGGCGGGTTGAGTGTTGGAGGCCCGGATCAATCCCCATCCATCGTCGAACACAACCCTTACGCCATCGATATCGATGACCTTATGGGCTTTTCTGAAGATTTCCGTGGCTCTTTTCACAATTTCAAATTTTTTATCATCGGGCGACTCGACCCGGATCTCTGGGGTGCTGAATGTCTTTGGAACACCTTCAAGAAGCTCTTCGATCCGCTTTCCGGTGCTCGCCAGGATCTCGATCAGTCTCAAGGAGGCATAGGTCGCGTCGTCATAACCGAAGTAGCGGTCGGAGAAAAAAATGTGGCCGCTCATCTCCCCTGCCAGTTCGGCCTTTGTCTCTTTCATCTTCTTTTTAATGAGAGAGTGTCCGGTCTTCCACATGATCGGGTTTCCCCCGTGTTTTTCAATATCGTCATACAGGGTCTTGGAGCATTTTACTTCAGAAATGAAGGTGGCCCCGGGTTTTCTAGACAGGATCTCACGGGCGAAAATGATCATGAGCTGATCTCCGTAGATGATCCGCCCCGTTTCGTCCACAACGCCGATACGGTCTCCATCTCCATCGAATCCGATGCCGATGTCGAGCTTCTTTTCCTTAACCAGGGCGATCAGGTCGGTCATGTTCTTCAACACCGTTGGATCGGCCTCGTGATTGGGAAACCTTCCATCCATGTCACAGTAGATATCGTGGACCTCTAAATTCAACCGCCGCATCACCGGAACGGCAACGACTCCCGCCGTCCCGTTCCCCGCGTCCACGCCGATTTTTAACCTTTTATTAATGTGAATATTCTTGAGAAGGAAATCGGCGTAGGGTGAAAGCACATCGGCGGTTTCCAAACCGCCATCGCCGCTTTCAAAATCGTTTTTCTGAATCAAGTGGTAAATCGCCTCAAGCTCTTTCCCGTGAACCGAATCAAGCCCGCTGCATACCTTGAATCCATTATACTCGGGAGGATTGTGGCTGGCCGTGACCATCACCCCGCCCTCCATGCCGAGATGCTGGATGGAAAAATACAACACCGGCGTTGGGCAGACACCGATCTCCGTGATGTGGCATCCGGTCGCCCGAAGCCCTTCGATCAGCTTTCTGGAGAAGGTTTCAGACGTAAGCCGGCAATCCCTTCCCACGGTCAGACGGGTCTGATTTTTCCGTTTCAGGTAGGTGCCGACGCCCTTTCCGATCAGAAGCGCGTCGGCTTCGGTCAACTCCTTTCCGGCGATCCCCCGGATATCGTACTCTCTGAAAATTCCTGGAACCATATGTTTCTCCTTGGGTGAAAAAAATAAATTAAAAAATGTTCGCCACACGAATCCGTCTTATAGAATGAGCGTTCCCGTCTTATGGGTATGGTATCCGCCAAGAGCCTCGACCCGTCTCTTGAACGGGCTCCCGCAGATGGTTTCAATGAGCCGTTGTATCGGCTGGGTATCGAAAAAAACGCCTGGAATCACCAGATCATACTGTTCGGTCACGATGGGAATGAAACCCAGACCAAGGGCTCTGGCCGCCGCATAGATACCAAGCCCCGCATCGGCTCGACCGGAGAGGACCGCAGCCGCCACCGACATATGGGTATACTCCTCATCGCCATATCCTTCAATGGTTTCTGGATCGATGTTAAGGGCCTTCAGTTTGAAATCAAGAAGAATCCGCGTGCCCGATCCCTTTTGCCGGTTAATGAACCGGAAATCCTCCCGGCATAGATCTTCGATTCCCCGGATCTGCTTGGGGTTTTTCTCTGGAACGATGAGCCCCTGATCCCTCATGACCAGATTGACCAGCCTGACCGGGATATCCTTCAGATGGGTTCTGATGTAGGAGAGATTGTAGGAGCCGTCGGTTTCATCCAGGAGGTGGGACCCGGCCAGATGGCAAGCCCCCTTTTTGATGGCCATGAGCCCGCCCATGCTTCCCACATGGCTTGATGAGAGAGAGATTCCGGTTTGGCGGGCCAGCTGATCGGAGACGATATCGAGGGTGTTATCATGGCTCCCCACCACCACCAGGGTGTTTTTGATCGCCGAAAGGGGCCTTAATAGAGTTGCCTGGACCGGCGTATCCGCGTTGAGTCCCTCCACATGAGCCGGAATGCGGATGATGCCGTCCGCGCCGGTGATGCTCGTGATGAAACCCGCCCCTCTCGGGAGAGGCGTACAGACCATTTTCTCTCCCACGCTCCCGATTTTCACCCGCAAAAACTCCTCCACTCCCAATTTGGAAGCGATTTTTCGGGTGGGAAACGCCGCCACTTCGGCCCGTTCCCGCTCCGGCTGCCCCAGCATGTTTAATAACAGGGGTTCGGCGAACTGCTCAAAGGCGATGATGGCCGAGACCGGATAACCGGGGATGCCGATCACGGGAACCTGATTCACTTCTCCCAGAATCACCGGTTTTCCAGGCATGATGGTGACCCCATGAACAAGAATCTCGCCCGCCTCCTTGATCACGTGCCTTGCGAAATCTTCGGAACCGGCGGAAGATCCGCCGATGACGAGAATCATATCGGCCTCTTTCCGGGTTAGCTCTCTGACCTTGGCCATGATGGCCTCTTGGTCGTCTTGTATGATCTTCATCCGCTCATATTCACCGCCCACAGCCTCAATAAGGCCGCCCAGCACATAAGAGTTGCACTCGATGACCTGTCCGGGCTTGAGATCCTTGGCGCCCAGGGGCGGTTTCAGATCGCTCAAACCGTCCACCAGCTCGGAGCCAGTGGGGATGATCACAACTCTGGGTTTTTTATAGACCGGAAGGGAAAAAACGCCACCGGAGAGGAGAGCCCCCAAACAATAGGGCGTTATCCGGTGGTTACTGGAAAAGAGAAGCTCGGTGGCCACGATGTCTTCTCCCATTTTCCGAACATGCTGAAAGGGAAAGGCCGGGGCCTCAATCCGGATCTGATTCTCTCCGGTCTCCTGAAGGTGTTCGATCATGATCACCGCGTTAAAAGGTTCTGGGAGCAGATGGCCGGTGTTGACCCAGGCCGCATCTTTTCCGATGATGAGCCTCTTGGGATTCGCCTCGCTCGCCCCAAAGGTATGGGAGGCCTCCACCGCAACGCCGTCCATGGCCGCCGCATGGAAGTTGGGAGAAGAGATGAGGGCCGAGACCGGTTCGGAGAGGATTCTGCCGAGGGCCAGGGAGACCGGGACCCGCTCGGTTGCAAGGCTCTTTTTCTGAAAGAACCGGTCAAAAAGAATTTTTCGCGCCTCTTTCAGGGACTTCATTTGCAAGTAGATGTTACGTTTCATGGGAAAGAGCCTTATTTTAATCGTTATTTTAATCGTTTAAATGGGAATAACCTGAACCTCGGTTCCTTCGAGAACCCCTTCGTCGTTCATGCCCACGGCGATGACGCCGTCGGCCCGGACCATGGTGTGGATCAACCCGGACTTCCCAAGAATGGGCTCGGCATAAAGAGCCGCGCCCTTTTTGATGAGTCTCACTCGGATAAAGTCTCTCCGTCCCTGGGAGGACGGCACATTCCGGGTGAGAATGGCCCTGATTTCCGGCGCTTCCCTGGAAGAAAGGGCGATGCCCCTCAGATGGTCCAGAAAGGGCTTAACCACCATGCAGAATACAATCATGGCCGAGGTGACATGGCCGGGAATGCCCCAGACGAATTTTCCTGTTGCAGAAGCGAGGATCGTGGGTTTCCCCGGACTGATGGCGATGCCATGCACCAGGATTTTAGAATCCGCAAGCGATGAGATCGCGTCAAGGGTAAAATCCCGAACGCCCACCGAGCTTCCGCCGGAGACCAGCACCATGTCGGTTTCCATCACAGCCCTTTCCAGCGCCTGAAACAGCGGCGCTTTCTGATCCTTGACAATACCGTAGGAGCGGGGAGTCCCGCCATTCTGCCATACAAGCCCCGAAAGGGTGTGGGTGTTCATATCCCGGATCGAGCCGGTCCGCGGAACAGCCGTTACAGGCACTACCTCGTCGCCGGTCGATATAATCCCTATCACCGGCCTTTTGTAGACAAGGATCGGATCTTTTCCAAACGCCGCGAGAACCCCGGCCTCTTGGGGCCTTAGGAGGGTCCCGGCCTCAAGAACCGTTGCTCCTTTTTTGAAATCTTCCCCTTTTTCGATCACGTTCTGGCCAGGGGCCACGCTTCGATAGACCTCAATGGTGGTCTCTCCGAGGGTGTCGGTGTGCTCGATCATGACCACGCTGTCCGCGTTTTCCGGAACCATGCCGCCGGTGGGAATTCTGGCCGCCTCTCCATCTTCGACGCGGAAATAGGGCCTTTCAGCCATGGCCACAGACCCCTTGACGCTCAGGTAGGCGGGAGTCCCCTCGCTCGCCCCAAAGGTGGAACGGGCTTTTACCGCATACCCATCCATCGTGGACCGGGCAAAGGGGGGAAGATCGTCATCGGCCACCAGATCTTGGGCCAGCACCCTTCCCTGGGACTGAAAGAGCTCGATAGCCTCGGTTCCCGCCCGATGGGTTCTTGAGACCCACTCCAGCACCGTTTCGAGGGGTGTGACGTTAAAAAAATCTTTCATGCCGGTTTTATTTCATCACTCCCCGTCTATAAAAGGTCAACTCTCGCATTCTTAACCCGGAGGTTCTATTTCAAGGCTGACCGGATTCGCTCCATGGCCCGGACCACATTATCATAGCTGTTGAAGGCGCTGACGCGGATATAGCCTTGGCCGCACTTTCCGAATCCCGCTCCTGGCGTACAGACCACCCCCGCCTCTTTCAGCAGTTGATCGAAAAAGGCCCAAGAGTCGGTTTTGCCGTCTATCCAGATATAGGGAGAATTTTCGCCGCCGGTGACCTCGTAGCCCATGCCCGACATCTCTTTCCGGATAAGGTGTGCGTTTTTCAGGTAGTAATCGGAGAGTTCCCGCACCTGGGTCTTCCCCTCTTCACTGTAAACCGCTTCCGCCGAACGCTGGACCGGGTAGGAGACGCCGTTGAATTTGGTTGTGTGCCGGCGGTTCCAGAGCCCGTGAAGGGCGTGGGCGTTTCCCTTTTCATCGAAGGCCATTAAACTCTTGGGAACCACGGTGAAGGCGCACCGGGCGCCCGTAAATCCAGCGGTCTTGGAAAAGCTCCGGAATTCGATGGCGACTTCCCGCGCCCCTTCGATCTCATAGATCGATTTCGGCAGGTTCTCGTCCCGGATAAAGGCTTCATAGGCGGCGTCAAAGAGAATCAACGCCCTCTCTTGTCTCGCATAGTCGACCCAGGTTTTGAGTTGGGCCTTGGTGATGGTGGCTCCAGTCGGGTTGTTGGGGAAACAGAGGTAGATTAGGTCAACGGGGCCCTGGGGAAGGGCCGGGACAAACCCGTTTTCACGGGTGCTATCCAGATAGGTGATCCCTTCGAACCGGCCCTCCTGGTAAACGCCTGTCCTGCCGGCCATGACATTGGTGTCGAGATAGACGGGGTAAACCGGGTCGGGAATGGCGATCCGAATGGTGTTTGAAAAAATCTCCTGAATATTTCCCGTGTCGCATTTCGCGCCGTCACTTACAAAAATTTCATCCGGAGAGATATCGGCCCCCCGGCTTTGGAAATCCCCGGCCGCGATCTTTTCCCGCAAAAATCCGTAGCCCTGTTCCGGACCGTACCCACGGAAAGTGGCCTCGTCGGCCATTTCCAGCACCCCTTTCTGAAAGGCGTCGATACAGGCCTTTGGAAGGGCCCGGGTCACATCGCCGATTCCCAGCCGAATCACCTCTCTATCTGGATTTTCTTTTTGAAAGGCGGCCACCCGTTTGGCGATATCTGAAAACAGGTATGAGGCCTGAAGCTTCAGATAGTTTTCATTAATTTTTATCATGAATCATCCCCTGGTCTAATTTTAAATAATTGATCGTCCGAATCCCGCATGGAAAACCCTATGGTTCATACCCGATAATTCCGTTATGAGTCAAGAGGGGATCACGCCTTTAAGGGCCTGACACGAAATAACTTTACCATTCATGCATCTCAACTTCGAGCCATCTTTGGCCGCGCTTCAATCACAAAATCCTCAGCGTAGCCCTGATCAGCGCATCCCAATCTGACCCTAATTTGAGCGCCTTAATGTCAAACTTATTTCGTGTCAGGTCCTAAATGGAAAGAAGGTTACGGCGCCGCCTGCTTCTGCCCGGCTGGGAGACATGGGGTCGGTCGGTTTCGGGAAGGATGAGTCTCACACCTGCGGCGTAGGGTAGCTTGTCGCCGGAAGCGCTTCTTTCCTTGCACCAGATCACCTTCAAACGGCAGCGCTGGATAAAGGTTTTGCGGGAGGTGTCTGGCCCAGGCAGGTGGAGCCTTAATTCGATTTCACGGTCCGGCTGAAGATAGGCGTCGATCTCCAGGTGCATGCCATCCACACTCATGTCATGAATAATTCCATGGAAACGCTTGCCGGATACGACATCTTCACAGATCACCGGCGCTTTGAGGTGTTGCCGGATATACACCCGCTCATGAACACTTTTCATGGAACGCCCTCCGTGCCCCATACGCGTCTCTCTTGTCTCTTCCGCCGGTCCATGCCTTGCCGCCAATCCGACTGAAATTGAGGGTCGTCATATTTCCTTCTGTTCCTGCCGGACCTCCGGTTGAGGCTCCTCCGCCTGTCGGGGACGAGTTCACAGGTGGTGATATGCATCAGCTGTTTTAAAATATTCTCTTGAAACGGGGTCAAATCGAGAAACCGGACCCCATATCGCACCATCGGAAGCCCTTTCCCCACCAATCCCTGGTGATCGCTTTCGACTTTATAGACGATTTCATAGGGAATGCGGTCCAGATAGAAATCGTTGACTCTGAGGCACAGGTCGAGTCGCTCTTCCTGGCCATTATTGTCGGGAAGCGGCTGTGATTTATAACAGTAGGAGAAACCTTTCAAACTGACATCGACCAAAGGCCCCATGCGTAAAAAGGTAGGCCCATAGGCGGCATAGACCCCATTTTTGATTCGATAACGAATCTGATCTCTTCTATCACAGTGATTCCCGGTCATTGAAATTTCCTTATTATATAGGGTTGCGTGTCACGACACAAAACAACAGGCAATTCAACGGGGCGCTGCAAATCAAAAAAATCTGTAACTATTCAGCGGCTATTCATCAAGATGGCGAAAAGCCCGT
>JAGVHJ010000572.1 GCA_020056645.1 Desulfobacterales bacterium | reverse complement strand
GTCCGCCTGGGTGGCCATGCCTTTCTTAAGCCGCCAGCTGTTCCACACATTCCCGCCTGCAAAGAGAACCTGGCTGAATTTGAGTGTGAGAAGGGTCTGCTGGTCGGGAATCTCGAATTCGGGATAGAGAACCCCGATCGTCTGATCGTTATAGGCCATCAAGGCGTCCGCCATCATTTGAGCGATGGGACTCGATGTGTCGATCCCTTCCGGCTCTTTTCCGATCAACCCTTTGAGGGGGTTTTCCTTGTCCGCGCCCATGAACATATGACCAGCCTCAATGGAAATCCGCGGCAGGGTGAACGATACGATCTCATCCCCCTGGGCGTTGATGGCGGCCATCTCGTATTCGGCGATTTTAATCTCCTGGGAATGGGCAAGGGCCTCCTGGATCGCTTCATCAAGAGTGATGGCGAATCCACCTGCCGGCGATAGAGCTAACAACATTATAATGGCGTAACACAATCGACCAGATCTCATTTCTTTCTCCGTTTCCGCTGATTTAAAAATTCTCTGACCTTCCTGTTCACATTCATGACGATCTCATACTCCACGGGCACAAACAGCAGCGTCAGGGCTGTAGCGGTGACAAGACCTGTCACAAAGGTGGTGGCCATGGGAGACCACTCAATGGATTTATGGGGGATGCCGATGGCCATGGGCAAAAGGCCAAGAACCGTCGTGATGGTTGTGAGAAGAATAGGCCGCATGCGTGTCCGACATGCGTCCACGACCGCCTCTCTCACCAAACGGCCTTCCCGGTGACGGACATTGATGAAATCGATCAAGACCAGGGAATCGTTCACCGCCACCCCGGCAAGCCCCACCACCGCCATGAAGCTTCCGATGGTAAAGGTGGATCGGGTGATAAGAAGCCCGATCACGACGCCGATGATCGAAAAAAAGACCGCAGAGATGACGATCATCGGCTGCACATAATCATCGAACTGGGCGGAAAGGATCAGGTAAATAAAAAGAAGGGCCATAAAAAAGGCATACATGAGGGAGGTATAAGCCTTTCCAGCGCTCTCGAACTGCCCGCCGAAGTCAATGGTGACGCCAGGATATTTTTCCGAAACACTTGCAAAATAGTTCCCAACCATATACTTGATGCTGCTTGAAGAGAGCTTCGAGCGCTCCTTGATATTCGCCGTGATGGTCAGGGCGGGTTTCCCGTCATAACGGGACCGGAGGACCGGCTCGGTCGCGTACTTCATATCCACCAGATCCCTCAGATAAACCGCAGCCATTCCCTGTTCAATCACGGGAATATCCAGAATATCCCTGGGGTCTGAAAGACCTACGCCATTTGGGTTCACCGGGTCATCTGTCCGTGCGATCCTTACCATGAGAGGGATCTCCTGGTCCACCAACCGATAGTTACCTGCCGGCCAACCATTCAGAGCCCCCGCAACCAGCGTCGTAATCGCTCCTGGGGTCAATCCATATTCAAAGGCCTTCTCCTGTTTGACTGAGTATTTAATCACCTTCTGGATCTGGGACCGGTTATCCGTAAGATCGGTTAACTCGTCTTCTATGTTTTCCTTTTTCAAAAACCCCATGACTTCGTCGGCGACGATCAGACTCTGTTCCAGTGAGTCGCTTGAAATCCGAATATTCACATCCTTTCCCGAACCAGGGCTGGTCTTCTCCGCAAAGACTTTGATTAAGGGGGCCCCCCCCTCCTTGGTATAGTTCCGAACGATATGATCGTTTAGCTTGTTTCTGACATGCTCCACATATCTCATGGGCTCAAGGTGCATCCCCTCAGGAAGCTTCAGGCTCTTTTTCGGAGGAAGGGTGACGATAAGCTGACCGAAGTTGTGCGCCTGGTGCCACTGGTACTCCTCATCCTCGTAATATCCGGCATTTCCCGTAGCCGCATAGACCTCTCCTTCGCCAAAGGCGAGAATAAAATCGGCCAGCTCCCGGATCACCTGATCGGTCTCTTCGATGGAGGCACCTGTCGGCATTTCAACGCATATGCGATACCGCATCATGTTTTCCGGAAAAAACTTGATCTTTATCAACGGCATGATTCCAGCAACTGAAATCATGATGATACCGACGCATCCCATAAAAACGACCAGCGTCGAGAGAATCACCTTTTTTCTGTTGTTGAGACAAAAGACAAGAAGTCTCTCGTAAAACCTCCATGCCGGGGCGAGAATGCCCGAGTGGAGATGGTGGGTTCCATCGTCCGAGGATAAGCCTGATTGAACCCGAACTTTTTTGGGGCCATACTCATAAACGTGAAGGGGAAGCATAAGAAGGGCTTCATAAAGAGAACCCAAGAGCGCATAACTGACGACCTTGGGTACAACGGAAAAAAGCTCGCCCGTGACACCTGTCATGATGAGCATGGGAACAAATGCGACAACGGTCGTAAGGGCCGAACTGATAACAGGAATCATCACCTCCGCCGAGCCATCGATCACCGCCTCCCGGATATTTTTACCCATCTGCTGATGACGGTGGATGTTTTCCAGGATCACAATCGCGTCGTCAACGATGATGCCGCTTACCAACACAAAAGAAAATAGACTCAGGCTATTAATCGAAAGACCCGTCATCCTCATGATGATAAGCGCGAAAAGAAACGAAAAGGGAATTCCTATGGCCGCAAGAAGGGCGTTTCTGAAACCCATGGTCATCCATAGGATCACGGTGACAAGAATCATGCCCAGAATCAGGTTCCCGTTCAGGGTATTCATGGCGTCGAAAATTTCGACGGTGGAGTCATGAGTCACGAGAAGGTTGATCCCGTCTTTTTCGTGGGTCTGGGCGAACAGGGCCGAGATCTCTTTCACCTGCTCGGCGATCTTAATGGCGTTGCCGCTGTTCTCTTTCCTCACGATCAAGCTGATAGAGCCTTCACCATTGGCGGAATTGATCGCGTAAGGGATTCGATGCCCCAGGCGGGCCGTTGTGACCAGGTTCCGGACCCGGATGAAATTGCCGTCACCGTCCCGCCTCACTACGACGTTCAAAACCTCTTCCTGATTGGAAAATTTTTTGCCCGCATCAAGCATGTATTGGAAATATTGGCCCTTGAAGCGGCCAGTGGGAATTTTCGTGTTGGCCGACTGAATCGCCTCGGCAACCTGATGGAAGGTGACCGCATGTTGTCTCAATTTGTTGGGATCCAGAGAGACATGGAACTCCCGTTTATAATCGCCGATGATCCGCACATCCCTAAGCCCTGGAATAACATCAAGCTGGGATTTCAGCTCATCCGCCAGGAGCTTCTGGCTCTCCTTGGGGATATCGCCCAGGATATGCACCCGGATGACCGGCGCAAAATAGTGGGTGTCGATGAACAAAAATGAGGGGTCATCCACCTCCGGCGGGAAATCGTTCTGAATGTTCAACACCCTGAAGCGAAGCTCATCATAAAGTCGCTGATAGTCCGTATCATCGATGAATTTAACACCGATTCCGGAAAAATTCCGGTAAGACTCCGAGTCGATAAACTCAATATTTTCCATGCTGCTCAAGGCTTTTTCGATGCGGTCAGTCACCAGATTTTCCACATCTTCCGCAGAGGCCCCATAATAGAAAGTATTGATGTACACCATTCCGGTGTCGACCGGCGGCAGGTTTTCCACTGGACTCGAAAAGAGACAATAGATGCCGACAATGACCATGAGGATGAACATGGCGTTGACAAAGACGGCTTTCTTTAAAAAATAAGCAACAATGAATTTCATATGATTTTATCTCTGGGTCTGACCTTGTTCGCCGGCAGCCGGTTTCAGCTCAAGCCCCGGAGCCAGTTTGCTGTTTTCTGCGATGATCAACCCTGCTTCCGACTCGCCGATGATGATGATGGAAACCGGTTCGGCCGTATCCTTGATCGTGACCATGGGATTCTCATACCGGTTCGTGACAGCGGCCTTTGGAATCAGAAGCCCTTCTGTTTTTGTCTGCAAAGGGATTTCCAATTTCAGACCGCCCCGTTTCTCCCCCTGGTAGTTCTTTACCACCAGCTCCACATGGGTTTTCCGGGTGATTTCATCGAATTCCGGATTGATCCAGTTGACCGAAACCTTGACCTCCGCGCCTTCAAGCATCCCTGTAAAAGGGTCGGGAAGGGCCTTGATGGAGGTGAGCTCCTGGCCGGTCAGGGTCAGCGGCACGGCCAGCTCCCGGTAGTCGGAGATCCTCGCCAACGGAATGCCCGGAGCGATCATCTCGCCCACTTCGACGAGACGCACCGTCATGATAAGTCCCTTGGAGGGCTTGGACCGGATGACGCTTGAGATGATCCACTTGTCGGGGCCGATCCGTGTGAAACCATTCTCATCCTCATATTTTTTGATCTGGGCTCCCTTGAAAAGCTTTCCCATCTGTTCGTTATCGGTTGAGGGGCCGGACCGGACAAACACATCCTCATCCACATAGCATGTTTCATTGGGAACCTTGAGGCTGTGGCGGCTTTTCTGCTCCTTAAGCTCCTTGATGGCGAGCATCATCATCTCTTTATCCTGGGTCACCGATCCCAGTTCAAGTCTTGCCTGAGTCACGCCCTGATAGGCCTCATCACGCTTCACCTCGGCGATGCTGTCGTTTTTATGGAGGCCATCAATCCGCTTAAACTCCTTTTCCAGGTAGGCGATGTTCGATTTCAGCCGTTCTATATTGATCTCAAGCTTCTTCAGGGAGATCAGGGATTGTTCGATCTTGAAATTGATGAAGGTGGGATCAATCTCAATGATGGGCGCGCTTCCGATGGGATCGCCCACGTTGTAATTGATCTTGACGATTCTTCCCGGCACCTCGGACGAGAGGGTCATGGACTTGACCCCTCGTGTGTAGCCGTAGATCTGAGTCTCTTTCTCCGCCTTTTCCACAACAAGGCCCTCCGCCAAAAGCTGTTCCTGGGATACCAGAATAATGAACGGCGACAAAACGATCGCCATGAGCAGCCTGCCGATCCTGGAAAGTTCCACTATTTTCCTCCTCAAAGTCTGTTCGCGAACCCCATACGCCCTTTTGCCGAAAATGGCAAACCGCGTTGTTGGATAGGGGGTCTCCGCATATGTCACATGGTGATTCCGGATAGTTGCACCGGCCTGGTCCTATTTCAGGCCTGTACTTTCGCATCATTAAAATCACTTTTCAACCATAATGTTAGGAAAAACAACTTTGTTTTTAAACGGTTCCCTGATATGGGAGAGCCCCATGAAACCGGATGATCGAACGTTCCTCAACACCCCGATTAAAATCGGGAAAAAAGTCATTTCAAAGCGCCTTTCTCTTGCGCCCATGGCGGGCCTTGGCCATGTAGCCTTCCGGGAGCTTCTCGCCGGTTATGGCGGCTATGGGCTGATGTTCACGGAAATGTGCAACGCCAGGGCCGTTCCCCATGAAAACCGTCGCCTATCCCCCGTATTCCGGTGGCGGGACGAGGAGCTTCCCACTCTGGTGTGCCAAATTTTTGGGTCCGATCCCATGGATATGGCCAAAGCCGCCGAACGAATCGAGAAAGAGGGCTTTTTTGGCGTGGATTTAAATTTCGGTTGTTCGGTTCAGGCGATTCTGAAAAAGAATTGCGGAGCGGCCCTCCTGAAAAATCCGGTCCTCGCCTCTGACATCGTAAAAGCAGTCCGTCGGGCCGTATCGATTCCCCTATTTGTGAAATACCGGACCGGATTTGAGGATGACCCGGACATTCCCGTTGACATGGCGAGACGCTTCGAGGATGCGGGCGCGGACGCCCTCACCTTTCACCCCAGGGTCGCGCCGGACCGGCGGACCCGCCCCCCCAAATGGGAATACATCAAAAAAGTCAAGGAAGCGCTTGCCATTCCCGTTTTTGGAAACGGAAACATCTTCGATGGGGCCGATGGTTCCGCCATGATAGGGAGAACCGGCTGTGACGGACTCTCCCTGGGACGGATCGCCATCGCCAAACCGTGGATTTTCGCCGCGTGGACCGAAGGGTTCCAGATAACGGACGCGATTTACCGGGATGCGATTCTTCAAATGATCGCCCTCTTGAACCGCCATTTCGAACCCTCGTTGGCGATCAAGCTCTTTAAAAAATTCGCCATCTATTTCTCCGCAAACTTCAAATTCGGTCACGCCATCTATAAGGAGATGTCCAGGGAAGAGACAATGGGAGCCATGGAGGCCCACGTGGAGAGGCTCTTTGAAAAAACACCGGAGAGGCTCGACCGCCCGGACCTTAATATGTTCACCCGTTAATTTTAATGGAAAAATTTCGTTGATGGTGCGCCCGGCTGGAATCGAACCAGCGGCACCCAGCTCCGGAGGCTGGTGCTCTATCCACTGAGCTACGGGCGCAATGTGCCTGCAAGTTAAAGGATCTCTTTTTCCAAGTCAAGGGAAGATTTCACAAGATGTTCAAGTTTTTGTTAATTTGCCCAACTCCTGTGTCGAAAAAATCACAAAACGTATTCAAAATGATATTGCCATCTTAATAAATACAGAAACACGATATTTATAAATAATATTATAAAATCAAATATTTATTATCATTTAAGATAGAATGGCTCGTATTCTATAGAATACGGATTTCTCTATTAACCCTCAGTTTGATCTGTTCTTTTCCCTGTTTCTCTGATAGGTCTCTTTCAGATCTTCTCTTGTTTTTCATCTCCATTCTTCTCTTTATTAAGGAGCAGGGACCATGGCGACTCCTCTTATTTTCAATTATCTGGACTACCGAAGCTATCTCCGGGACATGTTCGAACACCACAAGCGCAAGGATAAAAAGTTTTCCTTCCGGTACTTCGCCCACAAATCGGGATTCGCCTCGCCCAACTTCATCCAGCTGGTTTTCGACGGCAAGCGGAACCTCTCCCTGGAGAGCCTCTCTAAAATCGCAAAAGGATTTGGTCTCAAGAAAAAAGAGCGGGAGTTTTTCGAGATCCTGGTCTTCATGAACCAGGCGAAAACCCATGACGACAAAAATCACTATTACCAAAAACTGATGGCCATAAAGGGGCCTTCCGGTGTCCACCATCTGGACAAGGCGAGTTACGACTATTTCTCCAGATGGTACTACCCCGTTATCCGGGAGGTGATCCGTTTCAAGGGCGGCGCGCTTGATGAGTCGGAAATCGCCAGGCGTCTCACGCCCCCCATCTCCCTATCCCAGACGGCAAAAGCCCTGGAGGTT
>JAGVHJ010000159.1 GCA_020056645.1 Desulfobacterales bacterium | reverse complement strand
CGGGGCGGCCAGGGTCACGATGGCCCGCGGGCGAATCCGTTTTGAAACCGCGATGACCGTGGCCCCTCCCATACTGCTTCCGAAAAGGCCGGTTTGAGAGCCCATTTCCGGAATTTTCCCGCGCACGGCCCTGATGGCGTTTTCAAGATCCCTGGACCGTTTTTCAAAGGTTATATCCGTTGCGAAATCCCCTTCACTCGCGCCGCACCCCCGGTGGTCGAACCTGAAATAGGCGATTCCCCTCTGGTTCAGAAGATGGGCCAGGGCGATCTGTTTGGGAGAGTAACCGGTGCTCAGGAGACCATGGGAGCCTACGACCAGAGGGGGGGATTTGACGTGGGGCAGATGAAGAATCCCTTTCAGTTTTAGACCCTCCGAGAGAAAGGTCACCGGTTCACAGGTGACGGGAATCGTGATGCCGGATGGGGTGAAAAAAGGATCGGTCATGCTTTGGGAACCTCTATTTTGATTTTGTTTTTTCCATTTATGCTGTATGAAAGCCTGATTTTGAAAGAAACTATACACCAGCGGAAAATGAATCCGCAAACGGTTAATGAATCATTTTAATGGGGATGTTGGCTCATGGGGTTGAAAAAAGGGGATATTGTCGAATTGACCATATCGGATCTTGTATTTGGAGGCAAGGGGTTGGCCAAGAAGGATGGATTGGCCGTGTTTGTGGAAAAGAGCGTTCCCCCCGACAGGGTGCTGGCGCAGATCGTGAAAAAGAAGAAGAATTTTGCGGAGGCCCGGCTCCAGGAGATTCTTGACCCTTCTCCGAAAAGAGTTCCAGCCCCATGTCCCTACAGCGGATATTGCGGCGGATGTAAGTGGCAGTTTCTCGATTATGCTGCCCAGCTTCACTATAAAGAACAGCATGTCGCCGATTCCCTGGCCCATATCGCTCTCCTGAAGGATACCCCTATCTCTCCCATCGCGCCATCGCCCGATCTATTCGGATACCGGAACAAAATGGAGTTTTCATGTTCGGACAGAAGGTGGCTCATGCCGGATGAGTTTGAGAATAAGGAGGCGGAGGCCGGGTTCGCCTTGGGCCTTCATGTGCCGGGAACATTCAACAAGGTTATCGATATTGAAGCCTGCCTGCTGCAACCCGCGCTGGGAAACCGGATTATGGCGGATGTCCGCTCCTATATAAAAGAGTCGGAGATTTCGGTTTACAATTTAAAGACCCATGAGGGTTTTTTCCGTTTTCTCATGCTTCGCCACTCCTCGGCGCTAGATAGATGGATGGTCAATATCATCACATCCGACGACCGGCCGGATATTCTCCTCCCCCTTGCGGAAAAGCTCATGGGCTCCTATCCAGAGATCTCCTCCATCGTGAACAATATCACGCAGAAAAAGTCCGGGGTGGCCATCGGGGAGTACGAAAAAACCCTTCTGGGGGAGGCCTCCATTCTGGACCGGATCGGCCGGTTTGAGTTTGAAATTTCCGCCAATTCGTTTTTTCAGACAAATACCAAGGGCGCGGAAACCCTCTATGACATCGTAAAACGGTTTGCAGATCTTTCGGGAACGGAGCGGGTCATAGATCTTTACTCTGGCACCGGCACCATCCCGATCTTTTTATCCGATGCCGCGGAAGAGATCATCGGGCTGGAGATTGTAGACACTGCGGTCGAAGACGCCCGCAAGAACTGTCTGAGGAATGGCGTCACGAACTGCCGGTTCATCAAGGGGGACGCCCGTCAGGAGATCTCCCGGTTGACGGAAAATCCCGACGTGGTCATCATCGATCCCCCGAGAACAGGCATGCATCAGGACGTGGTAACCCAGGTTATCAAAATGGCCCCAAAACGGATCGTTTATGTATCCTGCAATCCGGCGACCCTCTCAAGGGACCTTCTTGAGCTGAAGCGCCACTACCGGGTGGCGGCGGTTCAGCCGGTCGATATGTTCCCCCACACCTATCATATCGAATGCGTGGTCAGGCTTGAAAAAGATCAGTAGGAGGGCCCCAGCTCCTCCTCGTCCTCTTCTTCGTCCCCATGCGCCAGATCCATTTCTGATTCGCCGAGCTGGTTTTTGTTTTGTCTGTAGAGCCGGTGAATGGTCTGGGCGTGCCATTTGCCCCTGTTGGAGAAGGTGGCGATATTCTCGTTGTCGAGATGCTGGGCGATGACTTCAAAAGTTGCGCCGTTGTCTCTCATCTGAACGATCATCCGGATAACCCTCTCCTTGTCCTGTTTTGAAACTTCGGATTGTTCGCTCTCCAGGGTCGTTTCCCGGTCATCGGCCACTGAAACGCTTTCCACTTTCTGAAGTTCATCCGCCGATTCCGGAACCAGGCGGATGGCGATCACTCTCAGGGCCGAGGCGATTTGCCCCAGGCTCCGGTTCACCCGCTCTTCCGCTTTGGAAATACGTTCATAAATATCGACCTGGGATTTTTGATTTTCGGCGATGGTCTCCAGAAGATTCTGAATATCCGGTAGGAGTTTGGCCAGGGTTGACATGGGGTTTTCATAATTGGGTTTCCGCTGGAAGTTGGACCGCCGCTCCATCTCGTTTCTTCTGTCGTAATTATGGTGGTAATTGTCCCTGTAAGGCTGATGGTGGCGGTTGTCGCCATTCCTGTCTTTGTTCATCTTTAGGTTTTTTAAAAAATCGCTCATAATCGCCTCCGAATTTAAAAATGGACTCGTGTTT
>JAGVHJ010000353.1 GCA_020056645.1 Desulfobacterales bacterium | reverse complement strand
GGGACAAGGTGGTGCATGAACCCGAACAAAAGGGCCGCCATCATGTATAAAAAAAAGAGAATCTTCAACGGTTTTTTCATGATTGACGCCTCGTGTTTTTTCCAAGAATGCGCCGGAGGGTCTCCTCCAGGGTGGGGCTTCTGAAGGTGAATCCAGAACGGACCAGCTTTTCTGGAGCCACCCGCGCGCTTGAAAGAAGGATTTCCCGCCCCATCTCCCCAAAGATAAGATCTATCGCCTTCTCAGGAATGGTAAATAGTGCGGGGCGGTTGAGAACCCTGGCAAGCGTCCTCGTAAACTCCCGATTGGTCACAGGCTCTGGCGAGACCACATTCACCGGCCCGGAAAGCGTCTCATTGGCGATTCCATGGAGGAAGGCGTCCAGAATATCGTCGATGGCGATCCAGCTCATATATTGGGAGCCTGTCCCGATTCTGGCCCCAAGCCCGAGTTTAAAGGGAGTAAGCAGTTCGCCCAAAGCGCCGCCTTTGGGGCTGAGCCCCACCCCGATTCTCATGGAAAGGCTCCTGATGCGCGGGTCGACCGTACTCCTAACGGTCTCTTCCCAGACTTTACAAATCTCAGAGATAAAGAGATCGCCGGGAGGGGCTTCTTCGGTCAGGATATTTTCCCCCCGCTCTCCGTAGTAACCAATGGCGGAGGCCGAAATAAACACACGGGGACGCGGATCAAGCCTTGAGACGGTTTCCGCGAGAAGGGCGGTGCTTTTTCTCCGGCTCTCGATCAAGAGCCGTTTCCGCGAGGGATTCCATCGGCGCTGCCCGATATTTTCACCGGCCAGATGGATGACCACATCGACCGGCTCAAGGTTTTTGGAATCGATGAGGCCTGTTTCAGGGTCCCAGAAGAGCTCATCCGGTCCTTTCAGGGCCTTTTTCCTCACCAGCCTCAAGACACGATGGCCGCCGGTGGTAAGATAGGGAGAAAGGGAGGAGCCGATCAGTCCGCTCGCCCCCGAGATGAGTATTCGAAGGGGTTTTAAATTCGCTCTTCGATGGGCGGTCATGTCCTCTAACAGCGTTTGATGGCGGCAGGCGAAGATCCGCTCCAGCTCTTTCTCCATGAAGGAGCCTCCAAACAGATCTCCAAAAGGCGGCAAGGGAAGCGTGTAGGCGATCCGGTCCTCCATGATCGATTGGTCCGGTCCTGTTGGGTGGAACAGATGGGAATGGGTCCAGGCATGAAAAGGCCCCTTCTCCTGGGTATCCATAAAGAGCCTCCCCGGCTCGAAATGGGTGTGCCGGGCGTGCCAAGGCGTCTGAAATGGCTTTTTACCCATTTTCAGATAGACCCTTGTGTTAGGGGCCACCCCTTCACTGGCATCCTCGATTTTCATGTGGACCCAGGGTGGCGTGAGCCGTTGTATCGCTCCTGGCCTCGTATGCCACGAAAAAAGGGCTTCCGCGGAGAAAGGCAAAGGCGACTTTTTAATAAAAGAACGTGTATTCATGATTCCTGTCCATTCAACGGGTTGATAATGAATGAAACGTATCGTAAGGGCGTTTTTCATGCAACAGGGAAATGGAACGAGTCTCGTTCAATATGATAAAAAGGGGTAACTATTCAGCAGCGATTGATCAAAATGGCGAAAAGCCCGTTTTGTTCGTTCCCTATTTTTTTTCGGGAGCTTCTTGGTTTTTTGCTGAACTGGCAAAAACAAGGCCATACTGAATAGTTACAAAAAGGGAAGATTGACACACCTTTTATTTTCAAATATGAGAGTTCTATTTCAAAACCAATGACACCAGAAGGAGTCGAAAACCATGAGACGATCATCCACCTTCATCGGCTGTTTGGCCCTTGTTTTTCTCACCGTCCCTCTCCAGGCTCAGGAAGCCTCCATGATCAAAACCTTGTCGCGCGCCATGGACCCAGTGATTATCACCGGAAAAGAAAGCGCTCTTTCTGGGAAAGCCATAGCCCAATATGGATTGGCCACCCTTAACAATGGGGTTCTCGCTCCCATTCCCTTTCAGATCGACGAAAAGGATGGAGAAGGAAAGTTTATCCTCACGGCAGGTAAACGCCCCAAACAGGCGCGTGGGAACGCGCTATTTGATGACACCGACGAGCTGGTTTTCATGGCGATGGACACGGGAGACCGGCTTCCGGAGGCTTCCGATATGCTTAAAAACGCGAAAACGGCTGTTGAAATCGAGGTGACAGACCCGGTATCGACAGAAAAGGGTTGGGTCTATCTGACCCTTTCCGAGAGTGACGCACCGCGATCCTCACTGGATTACGTTTCCTATGATCCCGCCACCCCCGCATTCAAAACCCGCAACTACTCCGGACAATATAACCGGAAATTCCCGGCAGGGGCATCCAAATACGCCTTTGAAGCGGGCCTTGGCGGAAGAGGAGACGATTTCATCGACCGGATCAAGATTCGCGTGAAAACCAAGTCCATGGGACTCTCGATCAACCGCACCGAAGCGGATATTCTGGTGGAAGAGGAGGGGTATATCGACGGCCCGGTGAGGGTCATTGTATACACGAAAAACATCACGCCCCTCTTCCTTGGAATCCCAGCCAGCGCGACCCATCAATACACCTACTACTACGACACCTACGCGGATTTCGCCTTCAAGGCGGGCTTTCCCATCAAGCCCGGATATTTCAGGGCCATGGTCATCGACGATTTCAAGAATGCCACGGGCTGGCGATTTTACAACTCCAACAACCGCGAAGGCCATGTTATCGACGGGAAAATGGACGACACCGACCGGAAACTCGATCTTTCTCCCTGGAGATGGAGCGTTCTTTCCAACGGCGACTTCGGCTTCTGGTCCGTGTGGATCGCGCCGCCTGGCTGCCCGGTCAAGGCATCCCTCTATTTCAAGGACGATTTAGGCGCGGAAGATCCCCTGGAGGAAAACCAGGGGGAGGCGCCCGGCATCGGGTTCGACTTCAACACGGGCTGGGAGGCGGTCAAGACGAGCAGCGTGGAGATCCGCCTGCTCCATTTTTATACCAAGGGTTATCAAAAAGGGATGGAGGAGACGATTCTCAATATCCATGAAAAGCCTCTGACAACCCGACCGGTCCGTCGATAGTCAAGGAGTGCGCCAGAGGGACTTGAGCCGGGCGAGCTCCATATGATCCGTTTCCCTGACGATTCGATGCAGAAAACATGGGAGTTCGCTCCCATTTATCCGCTGAACCTGGGAAATGATCCGTTCTTTGTAAAGGGCTTCGGAAACAAATCGGATATCTATTTCCGCGACGCCCGCGGCAAACAGGATCTCTTCAGGAACAGCTTCCATGGCCCATGCGGGATAGACCGAATTGTTGACATGCTTGTTGAAGTCAAGATCCATCATCCCCACGGTGAAAAATGCCTCTTCATCGACCTGG
>JAGVHJ010000432.1 GCA_020056645.1 Desulfobacterales bacterium | reverse complement strand
TTAACGGCAGGAGGGATATCGACAAGGCCGAAAACAGAATTTTCAAAGAGCAGGGAACACCATTGTCACTTGCAAAAACCTAACCGGACATCACTGAAAATCAACACCAAAAAAAAGTACAAAACACAAGATGCATCACCTAAAATGAAGGAGGTCGATAGTTCATGAGCTCATGGCATGCAGAAAATAACGTAATCATTCAAGCCGATATCGAGAAAATATTCAGAACGTTACGTGATTACAACAAGTTCGGTAAACTCTTTGGGCTTGGGTATCAGCCATATGGATATTGGACACGAATAATAGGAGATGAACAATTAGCCAAAGAAGGTAGTATCGTTTCTCATAGACTCTTAACACTCTATTTCAAACGTCGAGTGGAAATAATTGAAGCAAATACTCGAATCGTAGAGCGTTACATTGGACCCAATTATGAAGGATTAGGTGTATGGAAACTTGAACAGTTGCCCAAGGGCGTTAGGGTTACATACATTTATGACGCCGCCGATACAGGCTGGCAATCAAAACTGATCTATGCGCTTTCAGGCACACGTTCACATCATTACTTTTATTCGTCTGGATTAAATCGTCTTAAACGTAAGCTTGAAAGTGAAATTGAGCCCTGAAATTGTTTAAGCCACGTCAAACTTGAAAAATTCGCTGTGCGTTCTCACCCTTGATCCGGATGGCGTATTGGTCAGAGAGACCCGATTCGGCCATTTCCCGAAAGTAGCGGGAGGGCTTGATGAGCGGGTAGTCGCTTCCGAAAAGGATCTTCTCCTCTCCGGCAAGCTCCATGGCGTACCGGTAGATTCGTTCATCGTAGAGAAACGGCGCGGCCGCCGTATCGTAATAAACGTTTTTCAGGATTTCCCGGACCTCCTTTTTCAGGAGGTTGTAGAAGAAAACGCCCCCCCCGAAATGAGCGAAAATAATGGCGTTGTCCGGGAACCGTTTCGGAATCGCGTAGATTTGGGGAAGGGTGATATCGGTTTTCCCCGGATAGCGGTGGCCCACCGATTCATTGGTGTGAATCATGGCGGGAAGACGATGGGCCGATAAAATAGCCATGACCGGGGCCAGACGATCCAGGGCCGCATCGTCTATCCCGGAGAGATAGAATGCGAGTTCACCCACCCCTTGCATTCCCCCCCGGATGCACCGTTCGGTCTCTTCCGCGATCTTTTCACTGTAAGCGTCGAAACAGGCAAGACCGATAAGCCGCTTGGGATATCGCGCCACCGCCTCCAGGATATAATCGTTGTTTTTCTTCACCGTCTCCGGATTGACCCAGGGAAATCCGCACACAACCGAGACATCGACCCCGCTATCGTCCATCTCCTGAATCAAGGCCTCCACGCCAATCATAGTCGCCTTTTTCGATCGATAGATCATCTGAAAGGCAGGCTCGCCATCCAAAAAGCGCTCCCGGTTGCGGCTGATCTCTTCAGGAAAGAGGTGGGTGTGGCAATCGATAATCATGGGTGTTTGGCTCCTCCACTGGGGTTACATGCATGCATGGGCCGTTACAAATGGTATCGCTTTAACATAGAGGCCGAAAATACACAAGGCCGACAAATATTCTTTGCCAGCCTTGTTTTCAACACAGAAACGAGGATCTTTCAATGAAGTTCAGTGAACGTCATTATCCGCCAAAGGCCTCGACCGATATTTCAACGGCGGCCCGTCCGCTCTTTTCGATGGAGCTGATCTTTCCTATGGTCACGGGCAATATATTGTTGATGAAATAGTCGGCATTTTTGATCTGGCCTTCATAGTAAGAGGCGTCTTTCTTCTTAGCACCTTTTTCAAGGGCTTGTGCGGCGACGCCTGCCCGCCAGATGAGCATCCAGGCCATCACGATGTCTCCAATCACATCCAGGAACTGGACCGAATGGGCGAAGGCCACTTTATAATCGCTGCTCATGGCTGTTTTTCCCATGTGCATGGCCACATCGCCGAGCCGCTTCAGAATTTCTTCCATGCTTGTGGAAAGGGGGGAAAGGCTTGGGAATTTTTTCGCGGCATTGACCGACTGCTGAATCGCCCCAATGAAATTCATGAAAACCTTGCCGTTTTTCATGCCGATCTTCCGGCCCAGGAGGTCCATGGCCTGAATACCGTCCGTGCCTTCATAGATGGAGGTGATCTTGCAATCCCTCACAATCTGCTCAACCGGGTAGTCCCTCGTGTAGCCAGCGCCGCCAAACACTTGAAGGGCCTTCACGCACATGTCAAATCCCTTGTTGCTGTTGTATGTTTTTAAGACCGGCGTCAAGAGATCGGCCATGCCCTGGGCCAGCTCTTTTTCCTCTTCGCTCTTGGCGATTTCCGCCTGGTCGAAACACGACGCGATATAGTAGGTGAAGCTCCGCATACCTTCCACGTAAGCCTTCATTTCAAGGAGCATACGCCGGACATCGGGATGGTTGATGATGGCGACGGGCGGAGCTGCGTGGTCGCTAATGTTTTCGAGCGCCCTTCCCTGGAGCCTTTCCTTGGCGTAATTCAACGCGTAAAGATAGGCGGCGGATGCGTGAGAAAAGGCCTGGAGTCCAACCCCGAGCCGGGCTTCATTCATCATGGTGAACATGATCTTCATTCCCTTGTTCTTCTCTCCCAGGAGATACCCCCGGCACTTGCCTTTGCTGCCCATGCTCATGCTGCAGGTGGCGCTCCCATGGAGCCCCATCTTCTCTTCGATGCCGGTGCAGATGATGTCGTTCCGCTCGCCCATGCTCCCATCGTCGTTGACCCAGAACTTGGGCACGATAAAAATCGATATGCCCTTGGTTCCCTTGGGTTCCCCTTCGATCCTCGCCAAGACTGGATGGATGATGTTTTCCACCAGATCCTGATCGCCGGAGGTGATGAAGATCTTGTTGCCGGTTAGGGAATAGGTGCCGTCGCCGTTCGGGACAGCGATCGTTTCCAGATTACCCACATCGGAACCGGCGTTGGGTTCTGTGAGAAGCATGGTGCCGCCCCACTTGAGGGTGTAGAGATTCTTCAGGAAGAGTTCTTTCTGTTTTTCCGTGCCGTAGAGTTCGATCATTTTTCCGGCCCCGTGGCTCAGCATGGTGTAGCTCGCGAAGGAAAAATTGGTGCCAACCATATATTCGCTCACCGCCGTCGCAAAGGTATGGGGAAGACCCTGCCCGCCCAGTTCCGGAGCCTCGGAGACCGCTCCCCACTCCCCTTCCCGGAACAACTCAAAAGGCCGTTTGAAACAGGGGGGCGACTGGACAGCGCCGTTTACGAATTTGGCCCCTTCCCGATCCCCCAGACTGTAAGTGGGAAGAATCTCGTTCAGGGCGAAATTTCTCGCTTCGTTAAGGATCATTTCAAAAGATTTCTGATTGAAGCTCTTGTATTTTTCAAACTGGGCCATTTTCTGGGCCTCGAGCATTTCAAAAAGAACAAAATCCACATCCCGTTTGTCTGCGACGTACTGTGCCATGATCACATCTCCTTGTTTTGTTTATATGATTTCCAGAATAGTTTTCGCCCAGGCGGGCCAAACCACGGGTAACGCCATATTGTTTTATTTCTTTCCGATTGATACGTATCTGACAGGCCTCATGGCTCATCCCCAACGTTGTTAACTATCCATTTGATCAGTGTCAAGAAAAAACTGGTTTTCATCTGGACGCAACGCCGCGTGGTGAGGTGTTTTCGAAATGAGGAAGTCCGTGGCGGTTTCCCTGTTCTGGAAGCTTTCCTGGAACAGCTTGTCGTGGAGGGTGGCTGAACAGTTACCAAAAAATAAGACTCAACAAAAAAAATGATTTGTGGGATAATAACCCATTTTTTTCGTTACAAACAAACCCCATTACGACAAAAGAGGAAAAAAATGGTCCCCCGTGAATATACAGGAGAAGTAATCAGCGCAGGTAAAACCCTTCGATTCATGGATATCGGTAAATTCGCCGCTCAGAAAGGGGTCTCCCTGGAAAGAGTTCCTTTTTCCATCCGGATTCTGGTGGAGAATCTTTTAAGGAACATGAACGGACATAGGGTCATGGAAGCCGATGTGATCCGCATGGCTGCCTGGAAACCCCGGTATGACGCACCGCCAAAGGAGATCTCCTTTTACCCGGCCCGGGTGCTCATGCAGGATTTCACAGGCGTTCCCGCCATCGTAGACCTCGCATCCATGCGCCACGCCGTCAAGGCCCTTGGAGGAGATCCCCGCATCATCAATCCGCTGATCCCCGTCGAACTCGTGGTTGACCACTCGGTGCAGGTCGATTTTTTCGGGTGTGATTCGGCCTTAACAAAAAACGTGGCCCTCGAATACGACCGAAACCGGGAGCGGTACGAGCTCCTCAAGTGGGCGCAGTCCCGTTTCGACAAGTTCCGTGTGGTTCCTCCCAATTCGGGTATCTGCCATCAGGTCAACCTGGAGCACCTGAGCCGGATCATCATCACGGAGGAGAGAAACGGAGAGTGGATCGCCTTCCCAGACACCCTCGTGGGAACAGACTCCCACACCACCATGATCAACGGCATCGGCGTTTTGGGATGGGGCGTGGGCGGCATTGAGGCCGAGGCGGTGATGTTGGGCGAACCTTACGCCATGGCGATTCCCGAAGTCGTTGGGGTCCGCCTTCATGGGGCGCTGAAAGAGGGGGTGACCGCTACCGATCTGGTTCTCACCCTGACAGCCCTCCTGAGAAAACACGGAGTGGTTGAAAAATTCGTCGAATTCACAGGAAAAGGCATCGCCAATTTAAGCATCGCGGACCGGGCCACCATCGCCAACATGGCCCCGGAATATGGCGCGACAATTGGTTTTTTCCCCATCGACGAAAAAACCATCGACTACCTTCACCTCACCGGACGGGAGAGTTTAGCCGATCTGGTCCACAGGGCCGCGCCTCGGATGAAACTCTTCCATACAGGGATAGAAACCCCCGAATACTCCTCCAGAATCGAACTCGACCTGGGCTCGGTCGTTCCCTCCATCGCGGGACCCGGAAAGCCGCAGGAGAGGATCTCCCTCAAGGATGTGAAGGGCGCCTTTTATGACAGTATGAAGGCGCCATCCCCGAAAGGGTCCGCCGCCGCCCCGCCGGAAACAAGCTTCCAGCCTATTTTTGAACGTATGGCCCATTTTGGCCTCATCTCGGAGAAGATCAAAATCCGGGACGGCAGCGTGGTGATCGCGGCCATCACCTCCTGCACCAACACCTCCAACCCCGATGTGCTGACCGGCGCGGGACTCCTTGCCAGGAACGCGGTTTTAAAAGGATTGAGGCTCTCGCCCTATATCAAAACCTCTTTTGCGCCGGGCTCCCGGGTGGTTGAGGCGTACCTGAAAAACCAGGGGCTCCTGGAGAGCCTCTGCGCCCTGGGGTTTCATCTTACCGGGTTCGGCTGCACGACCTGCATCGGAAACAGCGGCCCCTTGACGCCCGATATCGAGTCGGCCATCACGGAAAACCGGCTGACCGTGGCCGCGGTGCTCTCGGGCAACCGGAATTTCGAGGCCCGCATTCACCAGAAAGTCCGGGCCAACTATCTCATGTCTCCCATGCTGGTCGTGGCGTTCGCCCTTGCCGGAAGAATCGATATCGATTTTGACGCCGAGCCTCTGGGCATGGACCCAAACGGCGGCCCGGTTTTTCTCAGGGATATCTGGCCTAAAAAAGAAGCGATCGACGCCCTTGTACAGGCCCATGTCAAACCCGGCTTATATAAGGAGAGCTATGGCGCGATTTTTGACGGCGGTCCCCTCTGGCGCTCGCTTCCGGTCCCTCCGGGAGATACCTATGAATGGGACCCCGCCTCCACCTATATCAAAAACCCGCCCTATTTCGAACCCTTTGCAAAGGAGGCGGCCCCGCCCCAGGATATTATTGACGCCCGGGCTCTTCTTGTCCTGGGGGATGCGGTCACAACCGATCACATTTCTCCCGCTGGGGCGATCCGCAAGGAGTATCCGGCCGGACGCCACCTGATCCACCGAGGAATCGCTCCGGACCAATTCAACTCCTACGGGTCGAGACGGGGAAACGACGAGGTCATGGTCCGGGGAACCTTTGGAAACGTTCGGATCAAAAACAGACTCGTCGCCCCCAAAGAGGGAAGTTTCACCCTGAAATTCCCCGAAAAAGAGGAGAT
>JAGVHJ010000162.1 GCA_020056645.1 Desulfobacterales bacterium | reverse complement strand
ATACTCACCGTTGGTATCTGTAACAACGGTTTGTTCAATTCCATTACCGGAAAGCGTAAGGGTCACACCCTCCATGGGGGCCTCCATATCTTTGACGCTTCCCGAAATATCACAGCTGATCAAGAGCATTGCGATCACGATTTGAATGATCATGAAATGGGGGCGAACCATTTTATTTCCTTTCTTATTTACAGTTCACAGCGACTCTTCCCAGGGTGGTGTATAATCCCACGGGTAATAATCCAAGGACTCTTTTAAATAGTTATTATATATATACCTGCCGCAATGATATGAAAACTGGTAAAGGGTGTCCGGTGTGATTTTTTCCGGATGAACGCGTAAATAATCAAGGAATGCTTCTGCCTTATCAAACATAAAATCCTCCAGGGGGAAGACCCAGCTTTGAACCTCCAGAAGCCGTTCGTAGTTAATGGTCTGGTCGATCCATTCCATGGCGACACCGTTGTTGGCATAGAGTTTATTGTTGGATTGGACCGAAAAGGATGCTTTGTTCATAAAGCATCCGATGCCCAAATCATAGACGATGCCGAAAATATCGATGGAACCGGCCTTGGCGTAATAGGGAATTTTTTCCGCTGACAGAAAGTAGGGCGCCGCGGGTGAAAATGAAGGTTCTCCCAGGACGCAATATAGGGTGATCAATGGAATATCAGAGACCGTGGCGGCGCCGTCAATCACATAGGAGGATGTGGTGGAATTCCGGCTTAAGGCCTTGTCGGTATTAAAATCAGTTGGGTCCGGGTTTCCCTCCGCATAGTCTTTATCATATTTGTTGCAGGCTTCACACGCTTCTGCAAATTTATCACAATCCCCCGCCACATCCTTGCCAACAATCTGTAATACATTCCGGGGGGTCAGCGCGCCATTTTTCGCGAGCTCCGTAAAGAGCGCGTGCGCTCTTTCATAACGGATGGCCACACCGCCGTCGCGAATCACCCACCCCTCGGTCAGGTGAGAATTGGCGCGAACCACAAAACCGTTTTCTGCTTCGTTTGCGTCATATTTTTTCCATGTGAGGGAGTTCGATCCATTCGACCATACTTCATAGATGGCGGCCCCGCCATGGGCGTCGATGACCGCGAAATTGCCGCTGATCACATACAAATAATAGTTGAACCATTTGGCCAGCAGGGCCTCGAAATCAGTTAACGTTTCACATTTTTCAAGGGCGATTTCAAGAAGCACATGGTTGATGTTGGCCATCTCTCTCAATGGCTCTTCCACAACAGTGGCGTTGGCGATTGCAAACCCTTTGTCGTTGACGCCGCCGGAAACGATTTTGATGTTCAGGTGGTCATAGGTTTCGCCAAGAACGCGCAAGCTCGCGCCGATATGGTTCTTACCGGCGTTTTTATAGTTGATTTCTTCCCTGGCGCTCAGACCATAGTCCCGATTTTTCCAGATAAAAGGCCTTCCTGTGGCCGATGCGCTTGCGGAAACAACGCCAATGTCACACGCGAGCGTTGGATATGATGGGGAAAAAGCAACCAATAAAGATAGGAGTATCATGACCTTCATCTTTTTCATTTTTCTCTCCCAATTAATATGTAAACGATGTTTTTTGTTAAAAACATAAGTAGCTCATTTTTACAGGCAATGCAATAAAAAATTCATTTTCAAGGAAGTTTTTCTGAAGAGACGTTGGGAATGATTTTAGATAACTATTTGAATTTTATCGTTATTAAAAGAAAAATGACGGATGCGGCAATGATAGGGAGATGATGACAGGCAACAGAATGACACCTGAAGAGGGTAACCGGTGGCGCCACGCCCCCTGATCGATTCAGGAGAGGAAGGGGGACGCCTCCGGACCCCGAGGAGGAGTACCTTTTTCATGAGGCGGAAGGGGGGCGTCCCGTTATTTTTCTGTTGTCATGAAGGGCTCATAGACGATGCGGGAGAGCCTGGCGTCATCCTTTTGATCATAAATTGCTTGGTCGATTTCAAGAGGTGTTTTCCCTCCCCAGTAACATCCCGGCGCGGAGAAATCGCCTTCGGCGGCGGCGTTGCCGTTCCGAAGCTGGAGCCCCTCGTTTCCGAAGATCTCGTTTCCTTCAAAAACCATGGATCCATTTAAACAGACACCACCGGTGTCGGCTGCCCGGTTTCCAGTCACCCGGTTCAACTTGAAAGACTCATTCTTCACGCTCATGCCCCAGAAGTTCAGAAATGCGCCTCCCCCCAGATCATCAGCCGCTTCATTCCCTATGATCTGGTTTCTTTCGATGGTGCTGTTTGTTTCCGCATAGATGCCGCCGCCCTTTAATCCGCTGTTCTTTTCGATGCGGTTTTCCATCACAAGGGCGAAGGTGGCGAAGAGCCCCCCCCCTTCCAATTCGGCCCGGTTTCTCTCAATCTGATTGCCGACAACCGATGCGCGTGTGGCGAGCAACCCCCCGCCCTGTCCAGGGCTCTGATTCTCCAAAATCCGGTTTCCAGCAACGTGGATGGCCGCATTGGCTTGATAACCGTATGCGAATAGGCCTCCCCCATCTCCAAGGGTCTGGTTTCCTTGTATCAGGTTTCCGGTTATCTGAACAGGCAGGCTGCTGTATGCGTATATTCCACCGCCGTTTTTGCCGCCATGATTTCCGGTGATCTGGTTCTCCATGATCCGGGCTGCGGCGTCCCGGATCGTGATGGCGCTTCCCTTATTATTTTTAATGAGGCAATTGGCCACGCGGCCTCCCGCGCCATCCATGAGAATGCCCTCGCCATTTTCGATGGTGCAATAGGCCAGATCGCATTTCTCAGGCGGCAGCACCCCAAAGGCCAACTCGGTCACGACACTCCTGCTTTCGATCAGCAGTTTTCCCCATGGCGATTCCGGATCGCCGGTAAAGAGGATGGGATGGCTCTCTTCGCCAACGGCCACAATGCCGCCTCTCACGCGCATATGGGTGTCCGGCGCAAATTCAACGGTGGTTCCGGGGCCTATGGTTAGTGTGCATCCATTCCGGATGAGCACATTTCCCGTCACCCGATAGCGGTCTCCAGGTTCGCGTCCGATCTGCATATCCTCATTGACAGCGCCTTTTAACACAAAGGGGTCGGTCTCTTGGGCCACCTGGGTCACGCTATCTTTCACCCCATTGGGCAACCGGGGAGCCTCCTTCACCGTGACCAAAGAAAAATCATCCCAGTTGACCATCCCCACATCGCTCTTATCACACCAATCAAACACCAAAGCCTCTATGGAACGGGGATCGCCGGTTCCCCAGAAATTTTCTTTGGCGTCCACATCCGGTGAGAGGCTGTGGGAATCGATCCGCAAGGCATAACCACCTTGGGTAACGATGTTGTTATGATAGATGCGCGGGCCTCCGGAGACCATGATCGTGTCGCTTTGAGCGGCCTTCTCTCCGTGATTCCGCGTCAAGGTGTTGTTTTCAATGAGGCCATCTCCCAAATAATAGAGGCCCGACCCCGAGGCCGGGGGCGCGCTGTTTCCATCAATCAGATTCCCGCGGACGAGGGAGTAGTCCGCATAGATTCCCCCGCCTTTTCCCGCATGGTTCTCCTCAACCTGGTTGT
>JAGVHJ010000242.1 GCA_020056645.1 Desulfobacterales bacterium | reverse complement strand
CTCCCGAAAAAAAGTGCGGAACGAACAAAACGGGCTTTTTGCCATCCTGATGAATCGGCGCTGAATAGTTACTCGTTACAAAATAAAGCGGACAAAATTGTTCTGGAAGCAGCGGCATTTTCAAACGCCGCTACTGAAGTGAGCGATACCAGGCAAGGATGCCGCCTTCTGCCTGAATCGCTTTTTGTTCCAGCTCTTCCACCTCTTGTTCGATGGTTTCCTTAAAGGCGGCGTCATGGATGGCCGAAAGATTGACCTTGACGTTCAACAGGGCCGCCAGCGCCGCCGATCGCGCCAGAAGCGCGCCCGTGATTCCGTCGGTGAGCGCGTTCCTGTTTCCTTTTTTGATCACCTTATCGATCAGGAACAAGATCTGAACCGCATCGTTCGCCACCTCGGCTGGAACGATGGCCGCCTCCTTCAAGGCGATCTGGATCGCGTTTTTCCGGAGCGACTCATGGGCCGCGTCCCTGGAGATTTTATAGGCGGCCAATACCTTTTCGTAGGCCTGTTTGTCCCGGTCGATGTGGAGTTCCATTTTCTTCCGGCAGAGGGAGAGCTTCTCTCTAAACCGGATCATTTCCGCCTCGTTTTCCCTGTATTTCTCCCGTCCCACGGTGAGGTTCGCGACCATCTCTCCGAGAGCGGCCGCAAGGGCCGCGCATAGGGCCGCCGCGCATCCACCACCGGGAACCGGGGCGTCCGATCCGGTTGTATCAAGATAGTCGCTTACGGTGAAACCGGATAACAGGTTCCCTTCTCTCTTCGCCATACGATATTCCCCTTTTTGATTGTGAGCTGAACCGGATTCATCCCCGCATGATAGGGTATAAACCCATAAGACGGATAATCGATCACCACCATGTCCCCCCATTTACCTGGCTCAATGCTTCCAATGAGATGACTTCTCATGAGGGCGGCGGCCCCGTTCAAGGTAAATGCCGTGATCGCCTCTTCGATGGTCATTCCCATTTGCATCACAGCGACGGCCATGATGAAAGGTATGGAAAAGGTGGCGCAACTTCCGGGATTAAAATCGGTTGCGAGCGCCACGGCGCACCCCCGGTCAATCATATGGCGCGCCCGTGCGTATGGCTCTTTAAGACAAAAGGCGGTTCCTGGAAGCAGCGTCGCTATCACACCTTTTCTAGCAAGATTCGAGATGCCCTGGTCCGAAGCCATGAGGAGATGATCGGCGGAGAGAGCCCCAAGGGATGCCGCCAGTTCCGCGCCTCCCAGGGGAAAAATCTCATCGGCGTGGATCTTCAAATAAAATCCCATCTTTCTTGCGCTTTCAAGAAAGATGCGTGACTGCTCGATGGAAAAAACGCCCTTCTCGCAGAAAATATCGCAAAACTCCGCGAGCCCCTTTTCCCGGATCTCGGGCATGACCGATTGGCGGAGAAACTCAAGGTAGGCGGCGGTTCTTCCCTTGTAATCGGGTGGCACGGCATGGGCCCCCAGAAAGGTGGCCGCCACATCCACTGGATGACGGCGATCAATCGACTGCATCACTTCAAGCTGTTTGATCTCCGTATCCCGGTCAAGCCCGTATCCGCTCTTGGCCTCGACGGTCGTGACGCCGAATTCAAGCATGTGGTCAAGCCAATTGAGCGCGCTCCTTTCCAGGCTCTCCTTCGATGCGTTCCGGGTGTCATTCACGGTGCGTTGGATGCCGCCCCCCCGCTTCATGATATCCATATAAGAAGCGCCCTGGGTCCTCAGGAGAAACTCGTCGGCCCGGAACCCGGCAAAGACCAGATGGGTGTGGGAATCCACAAAGCCAGGAAGAACGATTCGGCCGGCGGCGTCGATGGTTTCTGTCGCACCGTCCACCCGCGCTTCAAGTTCGGGGCTCTTGCCAACGGCGGTGATTTTGCCGTTTTGCACAAGCACCGCGCCCCCTTCGATCACGCCAATATCCCCCATCTCCTTGCCCCGTTTGGCGGCAACCCCGCTTACGGTGATGATCTGGGAGGCGTTTTTGATAAAAAGATCACCATTCATGGCTCTTTTCACCTCTTAATCCAGAAGTCTCGACTCGATGATCTGATGGGCGGACAGATGGGTGAGCCTCAGGGTGTGGGCGGCCACATCCAGAAGGGCCTCCATGGGAGCCAATCCCACGATCTCGCTTCCCGAGATGGAAACTCCGTAACGCTCGGCCTCGATACGGATCATTTCGAATACGCTGTAGAGGGCGCTCCTTTTGAAGTCGGTGAGATTCATCGAGACCTGCACCTGTTTCTTTTCTTTCAAAACCACGGAGATGGCTTTGCAATACCGAAACCCGCCCCCTGAAAACCGGACCTTTCTGGCGATGACGGCGGCGATCCCCTCCTCTTCCGTATTTAAGGTAACATTAAAGGCGATGAGAGGCATGCGCGCGCCCACCGCAGTCACCCCCGCGCTTGGATGGGGCGCATCTGGGCCGAAATCGGGTTTCCACAGGGGATCTTTCATTTTTTCCCCCATGGCCTCAAACTCCCCTTTCCGGATCGAGGCGAGATTCTCCCGATGGGGCGCGGTCGCCGATTTTTCGTAGAGGAAAACAGGAACGCCGTGCCTTCGAGCGATTTCCGCTCCCACGCTCCTGGAGAGCGCCGCCGCCTCTTCCATGGTCGTCTGCCTCAACGGAATAAAGGGCGTCACATCGACGGCCCCCATCCGGGGGTGTGCGCCCCGGTGAACCCGAAGATCGATCAGAGAGACCGCCACGCCCACCGCTTCTAAAATCGCCTCTGCAATCGAGGCCACCTCTCCGATGATCGTGACCACCAGCCGGTTGTGATCCGCATCGGCCTGATAATCGAGGAGTCTCACATTGCCGTTTTTTCGAAAGGGATCCAGAATCCTTTCGATAACCTCCTTGTTCCTTCCCTCACTGAAATTGGGCACCGACTGGACGATTTTTTTTTCGTTGCTCATCGTCCCCCCGTCTTTTCCCGTTTGAGCCACGCCTCATTCACCAGAGATTCAATCTCCGCTGGATCGGACTCCACAGGTAGCGTGACACATAGTTCGCCCTTCCGCGACAGAACCGCATCGGTGACGGTCCGGATGGCTGGGGCGTTTCCGGCCCAGGCCCGCCTCGCCACACCGCCCATCACATCCCAGAAAATGGCTTTCCGGATGATGGCGTCTTTGTCGGGGGAACCGTCCAACACCAGACCGAATCCGCCGTTGATGGCCCGCCCAACGCCGACACCGCCTCCGTTATGGAGGGAAACCATGCTCATTCCCCGGGCCGCGTTTCCCGCAAAAGAGTGGGTAGCCATATCAGCCATGATGTTGCTGCCGTCTTTGATGTTCGCCGTCTCCCTGAAGGGCGAATCAGCGCCGCCGGTGTCGTGGTGATCCCGTCCCAACATCACGGGACCGATTTTTCCCTCCCGGATCATCTGATTAAAGGCGAGGGCGATTCGCATCCGTCCTTCGGCGTCCTGATAAAGAATCCGGGCCTGGGTCCCCACCACCAGCTTGTGTTTCCGGGCGTCCCTGATCCAATGATAATTGTCCTTGTTCTGGAAACCGCTCGATGGATCGATAGACCTCATGGCCGCTTCATCGGTCTTGATGAGATCCTCCTTTTTTCCGGAGAGACAGATCCAGCGAAAGGGTCCGAACCCATAATCGAACAAAAGCGGTCCCATGATATCTTCCACATAGGAGGGAAAGATAAACCCCTCCCGTTCATTTTTCCCGTTCCGGCACACCGCTTTCACACCGGCGTCCATGACCGCCTTTAAAAAACTGTTGCCATAGTCGAAAAAATAGGTCCCTCGCGTCGACAACTCCCGGATCAGTTGGAACTGTTTTTTCAACGAGGCGTTGACGCATCTGCGGAATCCGGCCATGTCGCTGGTAAGGAACGCGGTGCGCTCTTCAAAGGAGAGCCCCTGGGGACAATAGCCGCCCTCGTAGACCGCATGGCAAGAGGTCTGGTCGGACAAGAGGTCGATGGGAATATGGTTCTCAACGGCATGGGAAAGAAGATCCACGATATTGCCATAAAAGGCGATGGCGATCCGTTTGCCCCTCTTTTTAAAGGCCTCGGCCAGACCAAAGGCGTCCTCTGGATGGTCGGTCACATGGCTCACCCATCCCTGGCGATGCCGGGTCTCGATTCTCGAATAGTCGACTTCGGCGATGATCCCCACACCGTTTGCGATCTCAATGGCCTTTCCCTGGGCCCCGCTCATGCCCCCCAGACCTGAAGAGACAAAGAGCCTTCCCGAAAGATCGTTGGTTTCGTTGATCCCCAGCTTCAATCGTCCGGCATTGAGAAGAGTGCTGTAAGTGCCGTGGACAATTCCCTGGGGACCGATGTACATCCACCCACCTGCGGTCATCTGGCCGTAGTTTGCGACTCCCAGGGCCGCAGCCCGCTGAAAATCGTCTGGGTTGTCGGCGAAACCGACCATCAGGCCATTGGTGATGATGACCCGGGGTGACTCGCTGAAGGAAGGAAAAAGTCCCAGGGGGTGACCCGACGCCACCACCAGTGTCTGATCGGGTTTTAAAAGCTCCAGATAGCGTTTGATCAACCGGTACTGCATCCAGTTCTGGCACACCTGACCGGTTTCACCATAGGTGACGAGCTCGTAAGGATAGAGGGCCACATCCGGGTCCAGATTGTTGTCGATCATCACCTGAAAGGCTTTTCCCTCCAGGCAGTTTCCCTGGTATTCATGGATGGGCTTCCCTTTCAGGGAGGCTTTGGGTCTGAACCGGTAGCCGTAAATTCTTCCACGGGTTTCAAGTTCGTTTAGAAATTCCGGAGCCACCTTCCGGTGCCACTTTTCCGGAATGTAACGGAGGGCGTTTTTTAAAGCAATGATGGTATCGTTTTTCGAGAGATCGACATTTCTTTTCGGGGCCCGGCGGATGCCTTCTTTAAACACAGGCGCTGCCGGTAGCCGATCAAAAATCTCATTGATGGCGACCGTCACGGACGGCCTCCTTGGATCTTCAGTTCTCACAAGCCTGCCTCCACGTTGGTTTCATTCCCTGGAGGGATGGTTTTATAAACGCCTTATTCCAATTCGCATTCAAAATGCTACCTTCGTTGGCTGCGTCGTCATCTCCTCGACGTATTTCATATACCTCTCCGTGGCTTCCTCCTTGCCGCCTTGGTATCATCTTGAATACAAAATGGAATGTAACTATTCAGCAGCGATTCATCAAGATGGCGAAAAGCCCGTTTTGTTCGTTCCCTATTTTTTTCAGGAGCTTCTTGGCTTTTTGCCGAACTGGCGAAAACTCGGCCTAAAGGCCTCAGCCAGCTTGCCAGTTCTATCGCAAAAAGCCTTCGAATCTCTCATCCGAAAAAAAATAAATGTCACTTCACAAAAGGGCCTTTTTTCCACTAAAGCAAGGCCATACTGAGTAGTTACAATGGAATTAGCTGACGGTCGCGCTGCTTTTAACCACCTCGGTCTTTTTCCCCAGTCCAGGGAAGGCGCTGATAAGCGATACCAGAAAAGCGGCGCCATATGGCAACGATTGCATCAAAAGAACCACAATCCAGATCACGATATCCGGAGAGGGGGTCGTATTGATCGATGCGACACTCGCCGCAAGCAGCCAAAAGAGAATCATGATCAATGTCTCTTCCCGTGAGGCGGAGAGCGCCTTGGCCACGGGGTGGTTGTCCGCCATTTTGGGTGTCCGGAAAAAGGGCTTGTCGCTCGTAAAAAACCCGGATAGGATGGCCCTGCCAACGGTGTTCGAAAGGGAGAGTCCCGCCACCGCGGCCGATATGGTCTGCCCGGCGGTGGTGACGATATTGGCTCCCTGGTAGAGATAGACGATTTTCGCCACCTTAAAACAGAAGAGCGCCAAAGGTAAAACGGAAAAAATGATCAAGGGCGGGTCAAATTTTAAAGGAGCGTAGATCATGAGAAGGGACCATACCACGGCCCCCAGGTTGAACAACAGGTTAAAGGAGTCGGCGATCCACGGCAGCCACCCTGCCAGGAAATGGTAGATCTGCCCGGCCGTGAGGCGGCTCTCGGCGAAACCGCTCAATTGGGCCTTGTGCCGTCTCATAATCTGCATCGATCCGTAGGCCCACCGGTGGCGCTGTTTTTTAAAATCGATAAATGTATCGGGAATCAGCCCCTTTCCATAGCTTTTTGGGATATAGACAGCTTCATACCCGTGCTCAAAAATCCGAAGTCCCAACTCCGCATCTTCCGTGATGCACCATTCGCTCCACCGGCCCACCTCTTCCAGGGCCGACTTCCGCACCAGCGACATGGTGCCGTGCTGAATAATGGCGTTTCTTTCGTTCCGGGTGATCATGCCGATAAAGAAAAACCCCCGATATTCCGAATAACACATTGATTTAAAAAGATTTTCATTGCCATCCCGGTAATCCTGGGGAGCCTGGACGATGGCGACCGACTCCTTTTTGAATTGGGGCACCAGATCCCTCAGCCACGACGGTTCAACGATGTAATCGCTGTCGATAATGCCGACAATGGTGGCGTCGGGGTGTGTATGATCAAGGGCGTAGTTCAACGCACCGGCTTTAAACCCCGCGAGCGGATCCACATGATGGAATTTAAAACGGGGGCCAAGTACGCGGCAATGCGCCTCAATCGGTTTCCAAACATCTGGATCTTTGGTGTTGTTGTCGATCAAGAGAACTTCGAGACGAGGATAATCGAGACGGGCAAGGGCGTTCAATGTCTCTTTGATCATCTCGGGCGGTTCGTTGTAGGCAGGAACATGGATCGAAACCATGGGCAGTTCGTCTTCATCGACGTTGACAGGCGTGAAGGCCCGCATTCGTCCTTTTACCCATAGGGTCTCGGCCCATTCATGGGCCTCGGTGAGAAGAACGAGAATCACGCCGATCATGCCCACCACAACCAGCATGCCCACGACCACTGTCCGGAGGGTCAGATATTGGTGGATATAGTCATAGGTGGCCCATACCGAAAAAGCCGCAAGGGCGAAGGCGATCACAGCGAGGAACCCCCTCCCCCGGATATTAAGGGAGTGACTGTTTGTAATCAACATGGCAAGGGTGATGATGGCCACAATCACCGATATTCCCGCGAGAATCCGCCACTCGGGAATCCGGATAATGGGATTGGTGAATTCGAATTTCGGCTGCCGGAAAACGTCATAGACCCCCCAGTAAGCGCCCACGGCCCCTTCATTTTCCGCCTTCCAGGGCTGATCAAAGGCCTCCATCACGTAATAAATGTAATCCTCTTTTTCCGCATGATCGAGGAATCGCCGCAAAAAGGTCGCCTCAATGGCGGCGGAGGCGACCGCGTTTTGACGGGTCCGCCCTTCGCTGGGCCATCCCACCTCGGCGATGACGATGGGTTTTCCTGGATACGCCTCTTTGAGCTGCCTCAGACGCTCTATACAGTAATCAACGGCGGTGTCTACGGATATGCCTTCCCAATAGGGGAGCAGATGCACGCCGATATAGTCCACATTTTGAACAAGCTCCGGATATTTAAGCCAGATGTGCCATGGTTCGGTGGTGCTCACCGGAATTTTCAGCTCTTCCCTGACCCTCTTTATATAAGGTAAGAGTTGGGCGATGGGAATATCGTTTCTTAAAAGAACCTCATTTCCCACAATGACGCGCAAAACGTTATTGTTCTCTTTCGCCTTTTCGAGCAAGAGGTCCACTTCCCTTTTGTTTCGGGCCACATCATCGCAGATCCAGGCGCCAAGCGCCACATTCAAGCCAAGCTTTCTTGCGATCCGGGGAATTTCGACAACGGTCGCCTCCATGGTATAGGTTCGGATCGTATGGGTTTTCCCTTCCAGAAGAGCCAGATCCGATTCAATCTGTTCGATAGTCGGGTAGATCCCCTTGTGGGGGCTCTGATTATGGCGAAAGGGGGAGTAGCAGAAACCCATGATTTTGCGCGGCCAAGGCGGCTCTATTTCCGGGCGGTTGATGAACGCCCAGATGCTGACACTGAGAATCGCAATGGTAATAACAATAACCGCATTGGCTTTATTGAATAGCGTGACCTTCAAGGAAGACCTCTTACATTATTTTTTTAACCATCTAATATAATAACGCATATTAACGACGAACAAGACTCCGAAACATATCCTTTGTGGAATTGATAGTCAATTAAATTTATCTCGCACTCTATTTGTGTTCATCGAGACCAACCTGCGCCATTTTTCAAAATCAATTGATTTCTCGTGTGGCTTCAACTAAACTCTCCGATAATAGATCTAAAGCCTGTTGTTCTTTATAAACGGATTCAATCCTGAAGGCAAGAAACAGAACCATTTATGAAACCCATTCTTATAGACGGCGCTGGTTTTACTCTGGAGGAGCTGGCCGCCATCTCAAGAAACAAAAAAAAGATCGTTCTCACGGAAGAGGCCACGGCGCGCATCAGAAAAGCCAGGAGTCTGGTGGAAACCTGGGTTGAAGAGGGGCGAACCATCTACGGCGTCACCACCGGATTTGGCGCCTTGAGCGGCGTCACCATCTCCAAACAAGAGACCCGGCTTCTCCAGGAAAATATCATCAAGAGCCATGCGGCCGGGGTCGGCCCATGCTTACCCCAGGATGTGGTGCGAGCCATGATGGCCCTCCGCATCAAGGATATGGCAAAGGGCCATTCGGGAATCCGTCTCCAAACCGTCGAGGCGCTTCTCCACATGCTCAATGGGGGGGTCATACCGGTGGTGCCGGAAAAAGGGTCGGTGGGCGCGAGCGGCGACCTGGTTCCCCTGGCCCATATGGCCCTGGTCCTTGTGGGCATGGGGGAGGCCGACTATAAAGGAAAACGAATTTCCGGAAAAGAAGCGCTGATGAAAATCGGTCAGACGCCCATCATCCTTGACGCCGGAGAGGGATTGAGCCTGATCAACGGGACCCAGGCCATGACCGCCATCGGCGGGCTTGCCGTTTACGACACCCTGAATCTTTTAAAAACCATCGATATCGCGGCGGCCATGAGTCTTGAAGTACTCATGGGGAGCAACACCGAGTTTGATCCACGCATCCACGAGCTGAGACCCTATGAAGGTCAAGCCCTCTCCGCCGCCAACATGCGGCGGCTCGTTGAAGGGAGCGGCATCATTTCCTCTCATAAGGATTGCAACCGCGTTCAGGACGCCTATACGTTACGATGTTCGCCCCAGGTGCATGGGGCGAGCCGGGACGCGGTCTCTTACGCCAGCAAGGTGATCCATGTGGAGATGAACGCCGCCACCAACAATCCCCTCATCTTTCCCGAAACCGGAGAGTTCCTTCTGGGCGGAAATTTTCATGGCCAGCCCGTGGCCCTTGCCATGGATTTCCTCTGCATGGCGGTCGCTGAACTCGCTAATATTTCCGAACGGCGGATCGTAAGATTGGTGAATCCCCTGTTAAGCGGTCTACCCGCATTTCTCACCTCGGACGGCGGATTGAATTCAGGGTTCATGATCGCCCAGTACACGGCGGCGGCCCTGGTTTCGGAAAACAAGGTGCTCTCCCATCCGGCCTGTGTGGACTCCATCCCCACCTCGGCCAACAAGGAGGACCATGTTTCCATGGGAACCATTTCCGCCAGAAAGGCCGCCGAAATCGTAAAGAACGCCGAAAACGTCATCGCCATCGAACTCTTGTGCGGGGCACAGGGATTGGATCTTTTCACCAACCTAAAGCCGGGCCGAGGGGTCGAGGCAGCCTATCAAACTATCCGGAAACATATTCCCCACCTTGACAAAGACCGGGTGCTTGCAACGGACATCAACGAGATGGTCCAGCTGATCCGGAAGCGTGAGATTGTGCAAGCAGTGGAACAGACGGTGGGCGGACTCGATTGATCTCCCCCCTCCGGCCTCAACCAAAGTTGATCAGACTACTCCCATAAATTAACCTTGTTTCCCCATTTATTGGCAAATAAATGGATAACATTATTACCTTTATCTCCCACTCCAAAAAAAGCGGCGTACCCTTATGGGATATAAAAAAAACTCAAAAGAGCGCCCCTGCTTCATTTTCAGAACACTGTTATTCAAAATAATCAGTGTGGCACAAACGTTGCTACTACTCCATCAATTATTTAAGGGATGGATACCTGTGGAAAACCACAGGAACAAAAAGCAACAATGCTTTTTATCAGATATCGGATGCTTTTGATATCAACGTCAATTTAACAGGTTAATAAAAAGGAGCGCAAAATGAAAAAAATGGTATGTCTATTATTGGTTGTTTTATGGGCCTCTGTTGCTGGAAATGCCGGGGCCTCAGTCGTTTTTCAGGATTCGTTTGATCTGGAGAACCACGGAGTTGGCGCGCTCAATTAT
>JAGVHJ010000420.1 GCA_020056645.1 Desulfobacterales bacterium | reverse complement strand
TGGTGTTTATAGAACTTTTTTTTACCATGTTTGGCAACCTTTTCAAAAGGTTGGCTCCCGGCAGGGCCGTCAAGGCGAATCCTACATGCGGTTCCCCTGAACGAGAGTGCTTACCAGGTTGACAGAGGCGCCGGCTTGAGGCCCATCCCCCCTCTATTTATAACAAGGACCGTCCTGTCAAAATCACCCGTCAAAGATAAGGCGGTTCAAAGCGGTTTTGACGACCAACAGGCGTCACCGGCTCTCTTTTCATTGAGAATTCCATAATTCATCTTGCTGATATAGTGAGACATTACCCTTGAGGCATCTATACTAAATGGCTGGCATAAAGCTTGCTAAGCAAGGCCGTAGATAAAAAATAAGCGCGAGGAGAACGGGGTGGCGAAAAAGGGAGGAACGCAATCGGGAAATCCGGAGCCAGGTGGGGCAGATGCCGGGAGCCTCTCTGGGAAGCCGGGGGGCGACGAGGGAAAAAGCTCGAAAAAAAAGAGGCTCTTTCTCATCATAGGGATTTTGATTTTTCTGTTGATTCTTGGCGGCGCGGGCGTTCTCTTTTGGAAATGGAAGGCGGGAAAATCTCATGAGGCGCATTCTGAAGAAGAGGCTCCTCCCCATGCCGAAGTCATTGTCATTGAAGAGGACCCTGCCCTCAAAAACATGGTGGCTCTGGCGCCTTTCAAGATACCGCTCAAGGACAGTATGGGAGAATGGGTTTTTCGGGTGACGCTCTCCCTTGAGGCTGAGTCAGCCAGCGTGAAAGAGGAGATCGAGAAGCGACAGGAAGAGCTCCGAGAGGCTCTTACGCCGCTTTTTCAAGCAAGGCGGCCCTCGGGCCTTCAGGAGGTGGATAGCAAGATCGCCCTGAAGACTGAGTTGATCATGGCGGTAAACGCCTTCCTTAAAAGCGGGAAGATTAAAAATCTCTATTTCACCGAATTTTTTGTCATATGAGGAATAGGGGCCGGCCTGAACCCCGCTTTGATCGGCGATGGTTCAAGCAGTAGAAAACGAAACCGTTTCAGACGATCCGGATGCAGTGATTCATCATGAGTGAAATTCTATCACAGGAAGAGGTCGATAGTCTCTTATCGGGACTCAGCGCGGGAAAGGTCGAAATCGAACCGGATGAGCCCGATGAGGCGTCCGGTGATATCACCCTCTACGATTTTACCAGTCAGGATAAGGTTATCCGGGGCCGGATGCCGACCCTCGATATCATCAACGAACGGTTTGCCAGGGAGGTGCGGACCAGCATGTCGACCCTTCTTCACACAACCGTCGATATCAGTTCGGAATCATTGGATACTTTGAAGTTTTCCGAGTTCGGGAGAAGCCTTCCGGTTCCCACCAGCCTTCATGTTTTTCGCATGGAGCCTTTAAGGGGCCATGCCCTGATCGTTCTCGAAAGTCAGCTCGTATTCAACCTGATCGACACCTTTTTCGGCGGTAAAGGGACGGGAAAGGCGCGGATCGAGGGCCGGGAGTTCACCTCCATCGAAGAGGTCATGGTGAGGAAGGTGGTTCTGGCGTGCCTCAGGGACCTGGAGACCGCCTGGGCTCCGGTGGAGCCGGTGAAAACCACTCTGGTTCGCTCGGAGGTGAATCCCCAGTTCGCGGCGATCGTTTTGCCCACCGACCTGGTGATCGTCACCCGGTTTGAGGTGGAGCTGGAGCAATCCGCGGGAACCCTCATCGTCTGCCTCCCCTATGCGATGATTGAGCCTTTAAGGGGCAAGCTCTCCGCTGGGTTCCAGGCGGAAACGGAAGATATCGACCTGACTTGGCAGAACCGTCTGAAAGAGATCATCCTCGAATCCACGGTCAACCTCAAGGTGGTTTTGGGAACAACGGAGATCACCGGCGAGCGGTTGGTGCATTTGAAACCAGGTGATGTGATTCAGTTGGATCAGGACGCGGATGAGCATCTGGTGGGGTTGATCGAAAACATGCCCAAGTTGAGGGGGGTGGCCGGTATCCAGAGAGGATTCCAGGCCTTTAAGATAATGAAAAAACTCGTTACAAAATGAGAGACACGCCATGGAAAGTAAATCCGGTAGCAGACAAAAAGATGATCTGAAAAACGGCCAGTCAGGAGCGATGGGCGCCAATGGAAACGACAATTCGCCCGAGTCCGGTGGGGACGGGGGCGATGGAGAGGTTTCCGAAACCACCGGCGACATCGGGTTTATTCTGGATATTCCCCTTGAGCTCTCCGTGGAGCTGGGAAGGAGCAAGATGCTCGTGATTGATCTTCTGGGGTTAAGCCAGGGCTCCATCGTGGAGCTTGACAAGCTTGCCGGAGAGCCCCTGGAGGTCTATATCAACCGGAAGCTCGTGGCCAGAGGCGAGGTCGTGGTCGTGAACGAGAAGTTCGGCGTTCGTCTCACCGACATCATCACCCCCATGGAGCGGGTGAGAAGCCTTGCCGGGAGTTAATCGGGCCGTGATCGCTTTTTTGAAAACGATTCCCCATTAACGGGTCCTGATAAAGGAGCAAGATGAATCCGATCGCCACGCCACCCATAGCGCCGTCCGACCCCGATGTCTGGATGATATTCATCAAAACAGCCGGAATGTTGAGCCTGGTCGTCGCCCTGCTCTTGGTGGTTTTATACCTTGTCAGGCGCTATTCGCTCCAGGGGGGAAGATCGCTTTCAGGAAAGAATCCGATCCGGATGATCGCCTCCTACCATTTGGCTCCCAGGGAAAAGGTGGTGCTTATCGATGTATCGGGAGAGCGGATTCTTCTGGGCGTAACGCCACAGACCATCAACGCGCTGGCCATTCTGAACCGGGAAGATATTCCGGAAACAGGGATGATGGAGGATCGGGAAAAGAAGGGATTTAAAACCTTACTATCAACGGCTCTTCAAAAGGGGGGCAAGCGCATGGGGGGAGGTGCGGATCATGGGAAATAAGCTCCGGCCGGTTATCCAGACAAAAAGCGCGTTGCTGATGCGGTGGGCCATGGTCGGCATGGTGTTGTTTGGCGTTCTTTCCTTGTTTCAGAAGCCAGCCTTGGGCGCGGATTTCCCCATCCCATCCATCAAGCTGGGGGTGGAACCTGCGGGAGGACCGGAGGATGTGGTGGCGGTCCTTGAGATCATCGCCCTCTTGACCATCCTCTCCCTGGCCCCGGCCATCATGATCCTCATGACCCCGTTCACCCGGCTGGTTATCGTTTTCCATTTTCTCCGCCAGGCCCTGGGAACCCAGACGAGCCCGCCCAACCAAGTGATCGTGGGGCTTGCCCTCTTTGTTACCTTTTTTATTATGAAACCGGTATGGCAGGATGTTTATCAGGATGCCCTCTCTCCTTATATTGACCGCAAGATCTCTTATAAGGAGGCCTTTCAAAAGGCGGAGGCCCCGGTTAAAAAATTTTTAATGCTGAACACCCGGGAGCGGGATCTCTCCCTCTTTGTTAAAATTTCCCAGGCGGGCAGACCCAGAAACACGGAGGATGTCACCCTCCTTTCCTTGATTCCCGCCTTTGTGATCAGTGAGCTCAAGACCTCTTTTATTGTGGGATTCATGATCTATGTTCCTTTTTTGATCATCGATATGGTGGTGGCGAGCGTTCTTCTGGCCATGGGCATGATGATGCTTCCGCCGGTCATGATATCTCTGCCCTTCAAGCTGATGCTTTTTGTGCTGGTGGACGGGTGGAACCTCCTCATAGGCTCTCTTGTGAAGAGTTTCGGCATGTATTGAGGGGGGGCGGCCAATGATAAAGGAAGGACTATGACTCCAGAATTTATTGTGAGTTTCGCAAAAGAGGCGATCATCCTCACCATCCTTCTCTCCCTTCCCATGCTGGGACTGGGGTTGATCGTGGGGTTGTTGGTGAGTATTTTTCAAGCGGTCACGTCGATTCAGGAAATGACCCTCATGTTTGTGCCAAAAATTCTCGCTGTTTTCCTGGGGCTTCTTGTCTTCGCGCCCTGGATGCTTGAAAAGATGATCCGGTATACGGAAAAGTTGATTTTGGATATTCCCCTTTATATCCGGTAGGTTTACCCGTGAAAGGCGAAGATGGCCCGTGGAATCGCTCACCATTTTAAACCCCGATGAATTCAAGGCGTTTCTGCTGATCCTCATGCGGGTGAGCGTGGTGCTTTTTCTCTTTCCTATTTTCGGAAACCCCATGCTCCCCAACCTGGCCAAGGCGGGTTTCTCCCTCATCGTCACCTTTCTTCTTTTTCCGGTCATTAAAATGGACCCGGCCTTTTTTCCTGTTAGTATGGCGCATACGGGGATGATGCTCTTTTGCGAGGTCATGGTCGGCTTGACGCTGGGCCTTTCCGTCCGCATTTTTTTTGGAGCCGTCCAGATGGCCGGAGAGCTGATCGGATTTCAGATGGGGTTCTCCATGATCAGCGTCATCGACCCCCAGTCTGGAAGCAATGTCTCCATCATCGATCAGATCGGGTACTGGGTGGTGCTGGTGATCTTCCTTCTTTTGGACGGTCATCATATCCTTTTTTCCGCCCTGGTGGAGAGCTTCAGGGTGGTTCAGCCGGGACTCTTCATGCTCAAGGAAGGGCTGCTGCACCAGATCATCTATTTGACGGCGGAGATGTTCGTGATAGGGATCAAGATCACCGCGCCGACCTTGGCGGCCCTTCTTTTTGTGGATGTGGCCTTCGGCATTATGGCCAAGTTCGCTCCGACCATGAATGTGATGATCGTTGCCTTTCCCATAAAAATTTCCGCAGGCCTCTTTATTTTCGCCTTTTCACTGAAAATCATTTTGCTGATGACCCGGGGCTACGTGGAACATTTCTACGCGCTTCTTTCTTCCCTTCTCGTGTGGATCGCGGGCGGTTAGAGGGTTTAAAAGGGGAAATCGATGAGAGGAGGGATTGATGCCAGAAGATAGTTTTGGGGAAAAGACCGAGGAGGCGACTCCCAGGAAACTTCAGAAAGCCCGCGAAGAGGGGCAGGTCGGGAAAAGCATCGAGGTCCCTTCGGTTCTGGTTGTCCTGTCAGGGGTTCTAATCATTTACGTATTCGCGGCCTTCATGTATGGCCATATAGAAGCCATCATGCGCGATATGTTTTTGTTCAAAAAGATTCCGGCCATGAATGTATCCTATTGCATGAATCTGATGTATCATCTTGAAAAAGAGATCCTGATCATTCTGGCCCCGGTTTTCGTCACCCTTATTCTCGCTGGTCTTGCCTCCAATTTCATGCAGGTGGGGTTTGAAATTTCCTGGCAGGCCATTGAGCCCAAACTATCGAGGATCGATCCGATCAAAGGGTTCGCCAACAAGTTTTCGAGCCGGGCCGTGGTCGAACTGATCAAAAGC
>JAGVHJ010000323.1 GCA_020056645.1 Desulfobacterales bacterium | reverse complement strand
CATGGCCATTGGATCTGGGAACTCCTATTTTTTAAGAATGGTTGTAACGATTCAGCGGCGATTCATCAAGATGGCGAAAAGCCCGTTTTGTTCGTTCCCTATTTTTTTCGGGAGCTTCTTGGCTTTTTGCCACTAAAAAAACGCCATACTGAATAGTTACGAATGATTTTACTCGATCCTCAAATTTTATAAAACTCGATCTTCAAGTTTTTAAGAAATTTGTTCAAATCCAAGGCGGAAAAAAATTGTGACCGCAGGAATACATGAGATATTTCAAGGATCAAAAATTTTTTTTTCCAACGCCGGAGTTGGGAAAATTAACAAAAACTTGAACATCGAGTGACACGCTTCTTCAGCCTGAGCCTTCCCAATTGGAAGGCTCTGAAAACAACACGCACTCCCCTTCAAAGAGACGGCACATGCCGATAGATCAACTCCAAAAGTTCGACCGTATTTAAAAACATGGTCGGGTTGTCATTCACGAAGGCCGTCCCCAAAAGACCCGGCGGCGTAATTTTATCGTGTTTGATATCCACGTTCACCTCGATGGTGTCCTGAATCCGTGATATGGCGATTCCCACAGGGTCAAGGTTCGTTTTTGGTATCAGGATGAAATAGTGCTCCAGATCTTTAGGAAAGGGCTTTACGGGAAGGATATCCTCCAGGTAGATGAGAGGAATGCTCTCATTCAGATAGGCGACATAGTCCCTCTTCCCGATCCTGTAAATATCCTCGGGTTTGACCATCTCAAGCCGTGATATGGCCTCAAGGGTCAGGGCGAAATACTCATTTTCGGAAGAGTTGAAAAGCAGGATCGATTCTATATTTCCGTTCCGGTTCTGCCTTTTTCCCTCTTCGATCTTTCGCCTTCGATACTCCTCCCGGTTCACTTCGGTGAAGTTCAGTTTCGCATATTCGGCGATTCCCACAGCGTCCAGGATCATGGCGACCCGGCCATCCCCCATGATGGTCGCCCCGGCGAAACATCTGCAATCCTTGATATGGGTGGAGAGCGGCTTTACAACAATCTCCTCATTGTCAAAAAGTTTGTCAACGATCAGGCCGAAACTGTTCAATCCTATTTTCAGAACCACCACATTGATGTCGTTACGCCAGCTTTTTCTTCTGTCTGTTGAAATATGCCGCTTCTCATTCGTGGAATGAGCCTCCTCCAGCGCCATGTTCATGGATCTCCGCCGGTCCTCTTCATTCATTCTCCGGTCCTTCAGTTCCTGATTCGACACGGGTGCGGAAAAAGTTTTTTCGATCCCCAGAACATCGGAAAGGCTGACCAGGGGAAGAAGACGCTCACGGACTCGCAGGACCTTGGCCTCTCCGATTTTTTCGATCTTTCTCGTTTTCTCTCCTGAACGGATCAGAAAAAGCTCCTGGACATTCACCTGGGGAATAGCGAACCGCAGACCGCCGGAACCCACAATCAGTGAAGGAATAATGGCCAGAGTCAAAGGAAGCCGGATACGGATGGTGGTTCCCTTTCCCGGATGGCTCTCCAGTTCAAGCTGACCGCCCAGGGCTTCGATATTGGTTTTGACCACATCCATGCCAACGCCCCTGCCGGAGATATCGGTCACGGCTGTGGCGGTTGAAAAACCTGGGAGCATGATCAGATGAATCTTTTCGCTGTCGCTTAAAAAGGAGGCCTTGTCAGCGGAAATATGGCCGTTTTCAATGGCTTTCCTGAGAATCGTATCGGGATCGATTCCCTTGCCGTCATCCCTCACCATGATATTGACCTGGCCGCCCTCATGAAATGTGCTGATCTGAAGGGTTCCCACCCGTGGTTTTCCCTTTTTCTCTCTTTCATCGGGCATCTCGATGCCATGGTCCAAACTGTTTCTTACCAGGTGGGTCAGAGGGTCGGACAACCCTTCCAGCATGGTTTTGTCCAGCTCCACATCTTTCCCCTCGATGATCAGCTCGACTTCCTTTGAAAGCTGCCTTGATAGATCCCTGACAATCCGCGAGAATTTGTTGAGCAGATTGCCCACAGGCTGCATCCGCATTTGCATGATATCTTCCTGCACCTCACTGGTGACCGCGTCCACGTTCTGGAAGATCGTATTGAGCTTTGGATTGGTTCGAAGGGCCGATTCAAGCTCCTGCCGAAGCTGATTTCTGCCAAGCACCAGCTCTCCGGCGAGATTCATCAGGCTCTCGATGAGGGTGACGCTCACGCGGATGGTTTCGGGAGAAGCGCCTTTTTCAGATTTATTTCCCGCAAGCGATTTCTCCGGGACACGGGCTGGGGAGGGCTCCTGGACTGGATTCTCCTCCTCTCTTTTTTCCTGCGGATAAAGGATAGAAGGATTTTTTCCATCGGTTCCATTCACGCCGTTTTCACCGGCTTGGATTTCATCAATGAGAAAATCGAGTTTCATTCGCTCTTTCTGACAATCCATCTGATTGGAGGCCCGGATATGCTCGACCATCTCCCAGAGCTTCTCCAGCGCTTCCGTCACAATCTCAGCCTGTTTCGGTTGAATGGAAACCGATTCATGCTTAAACTGGCCAAATAGAGTCTCCAGACGGATACTCAACTCAAACAGTTGGTTGAAATGCAGGTAGTGGGCGCCCACCTTGATGTGATGAACCACCTTATAGAGTTCGAAAAATCCGCTGCATGAGAGATCTTTCGGGCTGTTTTTCAAGAGGGCGATCAGTGAATTGACTCCGACGATCCGCTCCAGGGTCTCATTTAAAAGATCATTGACGACAGAATCCTGCGAATCATCCAGTATCGGGTGAACATTGGCCCGGGAGTTCGCCGTGGCTTTGGTTTGTAAGGAAAAGTCCGGATTTTTTGAACTTTTTGGATTTTGAGAGATACCGTTTATTTTCCGGATCTCCTCTTCGCAGGGGATTTGATTGCTTGCCCGGACATCCTGAAGCATCAGCCGGATTTTGTCCACCCCTTGAAGAATCGGATCCATCCGGTCCGGGTCAGGGATGAGCTCTCCATCCCTGAATTTCATAAACACATTTTCCATGGCGTGACTCAGACGGGTCAACGAATCAAACCCGAAAAAGCTCGACGACCCTTTGATACTGTGCATGGCCCGGAAAATTCGATTGATAATGGGATCATCGACACGCCCTTTCGCCTGTTCCAGGATTAAAAGATCCGGTTCGATGGATTCAAGATGCTCCGTGCTTTCGGTCACAAATTCATTGATTACTTCTTCCTTGATTGTCTCATCCATGCATGAAACACCTTTTGCGAAGGGAGTGAATGGTTTCGTGAAAATTTTTTAGGAAGTATCGATCCGGCATATCCGTCCTGTTTAACCAGTTCCGGCCCATGACTCATGGATCTGT
>JAGVHJ010000152.1 GCA_020056645.1 Desulfobacterales bacterium | reverse complement strand
CGTTGTTGCTTCAAATCAACCTATCTGAAACAATTACCTATATTGTTTCAATGATGTTGCTCTTTTTGTTTATTGGTTTAGAGAAGTATCCAATCAATCATTCGCTTTTGCTGTTGCCTTTTCTTTATTATTTACAACAGTTACTCGCTTTCGGCATAGGGCTTTTCGCCGCCGTTCTGACTGTTTTCATCAGGGATACTCGTGAAATTACAGGTGTCGTTCTGCAATTTTGGTTCTGGTTTACTCCTATTGTTTATATTTTCGATATTCTGCCGGATCCAGTTAAAAAGATAATTGTTTACAACCCGGCGTTCATTCTAATTCAATCCTATCAAAATATTTTCGTTTTCAATACCTATCCTCCATTCCATTCTCTTGTTATCCTTACGATTGTTACTCATGGGATTGTCTTGTTTGCCTATCTGCTCTTTCGTTATCTAGAAAAAGATATTCGGGATTTTTTATAATGACGTTAATTTTTCTTTTAGGATGGACATTTTTTTTTCTTTTTACGGGTGTTTTGATATGGAAGCGGATAACCGCTCATATCAAGATCTATCTGCTGTTGATGCTGCATTTTATCTTTTTGACCGGCATTTTTTATTTTTATCCCGTGATTTTGTCCATAACGGATAGTCGATGATTCGCGTTAATAATATTTCGAAGATGTTTAAGCTCTACCATACACCATCCGACCGTTTAAAAGAGATATTTCTAAGACGGTGTTATCACAAAAATTTTCATGCGCTAAAAGATGTCAGTTTTACCGTTCGCCAAGGCAGCACAACTGGAATCATTGGAGAAAATGGCGCTGGAAAATCCACCCTTCTTAAAATTTTAACCGGAATTTTAATGCCGGATGAAGGATCTGTGAATATCAACGGTAAAATTACAGGACTTCTTGAACTTGGAACAGGATTTAACTCTGAATTTTCAGGGATTGATAATATTTTTCAAAACGGTATTTATCTGGGGCTCTCCAGAAAAGAGATAGAAGAAAGGCTGGACACGATTATTGAATTTACAGAGCTGAAAGACTTTATTCGTGAACCCATAAAGACCTATTCCACGGGAATGGTCATGAGACTTGCGTTCGCAATCGCCATTCATGCGGAACCGAACGCCTTTGTGGTGGATGAGGCCTTGTCCGTGGGAGATGCCTATTTCCAGCAAAAATGCATGCGGAAAATTCGGGAATTTAAAAGCAACGGGGGGGCCATCGTCTTTGTTTCCCATGATATGAACGCCGTAAAAATACTTTGCGATCAGGTGATCCTTCTGGAAAATGGAAAAGTCGTTGATCAAGGAGGCCCAGAGTCTATTATCAATACCTATAATTTCCTCATTGCAAAACGCTCCAGAGGTCAAGAGATCCGATTCCAGACCGAGGATCGTTCATCGGGATATGGCAATTACAAAGTCAGGATCAATGAGGTGTCGTTACTGGATGAAGCTAATAATGCGGCTGAAATTTTGATTACGGGTCATCCTGTTAGCGTCGCCATCAGTTTGTCGAGTCAGGAGACCATCGAAGATGTGACGTTGGGGATTTTAATCCGAGACAATTTCGGGCAGGATATTTATGGAACCAATTCATATTATCTTAAAAAACCGATCCGGCTCATAAAAGATAAAACGGCTGTTTTCAACTATTTTTTTCAGGAGTTCAATATCGGGCCGGGCAAATATTCGATCACTGTGGCGGTTCACACCGGTCAAACCCATGTTGAGGAGTGTTTTCACTGGATGGACAAGAGTGTCGTTTTTGAAGTCGTCGCTGGCGAAGATCCAATATTTGCTGGTTTGGCTCGTTTAAAACCGGAGCTGCTATCTGAAACCATGAATATGCAAGGGGATCTGAGCAAATGATTGAGTCTCGTATTCCTGAAATAGATGTCGAAATCATCATGGCGCGTATCAAGGAAGAGGTGGAAAGGCATCATCGCCTGGCATCGACTCGTGCAAACAAAGGATTCTCGGCGCCCACTGATCGATTCAGAAGCGGTCGCGACACCTCGTTTATCCCGTGTCCACCCATTGCGATGAGGCCCCTTGCTTCGACGCCACAGCCCCTGCCAATCAAAGATTTTTATCGGCTATCTGATTTTCTATCCTGTCACGCCGAGGACTTTATCGACAAAGCTTACGCGGGTTTGCTTCACAGGGGGCCAGACGCCAATGGAAGAAGCCATTTTTTGAACCAATTGCGAAGCGGGGCTCTGACAAAAATCGAAATTCTTGGAAGACTCCGGTACTCTCAAGAAGGACGAGAAAAAAAGGTGGCCGTCAAGGGCCTTTTACTGCCGTTTATCCTTCAGACCCTTTTTAAGGTTCCGGTTCTTGGATGGGGGTTACGCATTGTTTCAGGCCTGCTCAACCTGCCGACGATATTAAAGAATATTCAAGTGATCGAGAACAATCTTCTCACGCGGATGATGCAGGACCGAAAAGAGGCTGAAGAGACCCTCTCCACGCTTTGCCTTCTTAGAAATCATGTCGCGGCTCTGCAGAATGAAATCGCGCTTCGGTTAAATAGCAAAATGGAAAAGAGCGACATGCTTGCTCTTGAATCAGAGTGGATGAATAAATTGAATGCGTTGGATGGGAAAATTATCGATCTTTTAGCAAAACCGATCCACTCCGAGGCCGCATGTAACGAGACAGGCAAGGAGCTCGTCACCGAAGGAGCATCGGAACCCCCTCTATCGCGGGGCGTCGATTCGTGGAGGAGCAACTCCTGATGGTCGTCGCTATCCTGGTTCCGACGCTGTTGGAAAACGACGCCATTGGAAACGATGTGTGCCATCAGTTGCGCATCTTAAAGGAACGGAACATTCAGGCCTTCATCCATGCCGAAGAAATCATGAATGTTCACATGCAACCTTATTGTATCGATACGAGTAAACTCCTTGTCATTATAAAAGATCCTGGTAATGTCGTTATTTATCATCACGGGGGATGCTGGCATAGGGGGATGGAAATCCTTGAAAAAGTCCAATGCAAGCTTTTCATTAAGTACCATAATATTACGCCCCCCCATTTTTTTAAACCCTACAATGCGTCATATGAAAAATATTGCTCGGACGGCATTTTACAGACAACGGCGATCATCGGCCTGAAGAAGGAAATGACCTTTTTATGTGATTCGAACTTTAACGCGGCTGATTTAGTGTCGTTAAGGGCGGATGAACGGAAAATGGAGATCCTCCCCCCTTTTCACAAACTGGACGATTTCAAAAAAGCTGGGATCGATGGGTCTCTTGCCCATGGTCTTCGGGATGGAAAGGTGAATCTCTTATTTGTTGGGCGTTTGGTGCCCAATAAAGGTCATAAACATTTGATTGATGTCATCGCCGAATATGTAAAAATGTATGACGCCGATATTCGCTTGAATATTGTCGGTGGTATTGATCCAGCATTGAACTTATACGCAACTGAACTGAAGGCCTCCATCGAACAAAACGGGTTACACGATATTGTACGGCTTACGGGTGGAGTCTCGTTTGACACCTTGCATACCTATTATCAATTCTCGCACCTTTTTTTGGTGATGTCTGCCCATGAGGGGTTTTGCATCCCTGTTTTAGAGGCGCAGTTTCATTCGTTGCCGGTCATTGCATGGAATGCGGGTGCTGTTGGGGAGACCGTCGGTCACAATCAGATTGTGTTCGAGGAGAAAGATGAGCGATATGTTGCGGCGGCCATCCGTGTTGTGTCTCAGAATGCCGACTATAAAAACTATTTATCCGTAAACGGGCTGGAAAACATAGGGCGTTTTTCCAATAAGAGGATAGAGATGAAGTTTTTGAATGTTCTGGGGATCGAAAACAGCATCGATGCCGGGATGGATCGTTCGATCGTATGAAAAAAACAGAAATCCATCAATTTCATTCCGGCTCCGGGTATGGCGACGCCGTGACCAATAGCATGGTGTTGATACGTCGAATGCTTCGCCATTTTGGTTTTGTTTCTAATATCTACGTGGAACATGTCGCGCCGGAATTGAAGGGGGAGATTTTTTATTATAAAAAGCTGACGATCAGGAAGAGCGACATCCTTTTGGTCCATCACTCCCTGGGGCATGATCTTGGGGAGTGGCTTGTGAACCTTTCCTGTAGAAAAATTCTAGTCTATCACAACATCACGCCTCAGGAGTTTTTCCAAACAAAGCCGGTGACGCGCTATTATTCAGGTTTAGGCCGAGAACAATTAAAAATGTTTCGTCCATTTATGGAAGCAGCGATTGGCGCTTCCAAGCTGAATGCCGATGAGTTGTTGGCCTGCGGTTACCAGGATGTGGAAGAGATTCCATTGCTGATTGATGTCGATACCCTTCGAAGCCAACCATGGGATGAGGCGCTTCGTTTGTCTTGCTCTCAACTCTATACCATTTTATTTGTCGGCCGGGTGAGTCCCAATAAGTGTCAAGGGGATCTCATCACGATTGCCGGATATTTAAAATTGATGCTCCGGCGGCCGTTTCAGCTCGTTCTTGTTGGAAGTTATGACGAGGCCGATGAGTATTACGGCTCCCTTGTAGATAAAATCGAACAGGAGGGGGTGCGGGAAGAGGTCCGGTTTACAGGAAAAATCTCCGATGACGCACTTTATGGATGGTATCGGGCGGCGGATCTTTTTTTGTGCATGAGTGAACATGAGGGATTTTGCGTACCCCTGATCGAGGCCATGGCGTTCGATGTTCCGGTGATCGCCTTTAAAGAGAGCAACATTCCATTTACACTGGGCGGGGCAGGGATATTGGTGACGCAAAAAGAGCCCAAGGCCATCGCCGCTTTGATTAAAATTCTTTCAGAAGACCGGGCCATGAAAAGGGCCATCATTGAGAGTCAGAGACGCCGTGTGTCAAATTTTACGGAGCCGCACTTGGCGAGCTTGTTCCACACCTTTTTACAGAATCGGGGAGTGCGGATACCGGAACCGCCGCGAAGCGTGGCGGGAAGCGATACAAGAGGTCACCTGTCGTATCAGATAGAAGGCCCTTTTGAAACCTCTTATAGTCTCGCACTGGTGAATCGAGAGATCGCTTTTGCGCTGAACCGAAGCTGCCCGGGAGATGTGGGGCTATTCCCAACCGAGGGGGGAGGGGACTATACGCCGGATCAGGCGGCGATCAAAGCGATTCCAGGGCTTGAGGCGATCTGGAAAAAAGGATGCAAATGCAGCCGGGCGGATGTGGTTATCCGTAATTTATATCCCCCCAGGGTGTGGGATATGGATGGCCAAATGAATTTGCTCTATTTCGCGTGGGAAGAGTCGATGATTCCTTTTCAGTGGATAGATCAGTTCAACTCCCATCTCGACGGTCTGCCAGTATTGTCCGATTTTATAAAAAAGGTTTTGATT
>JAGVHJ010000550.1 GCA_020056645.1 Desulfobacterales bacterium | reverse complement strand
GTATCTTGATATCGTGACCGCCTATTTCGAAAAGGGAGGCGCGCCCAAAATTCTTTCAGGCAGGTACGGCCTGAGTTCCAAAGAATTTACGCCCGCCATGGTCAAGTCCGTATACGATAACATGAAGTCGGCGACTCCCAAAAACCACTTCACCGTGGGGATCACCGATGACATCACCCACACATCCCTGGAGGTCAATGACTCCTACGAAACCACACCCAAGGGAACCGTCACATGCAAGTTCTGGGGCCTGGGCTCCGATGGAACCGTGGGAGCCAATAAAAGCGCCATCAAGATCATCGGCGACAACACGGAGATGTACGCCCAGGGCTACTTCGCCTATGATTCGAAAAAATCGGGGGGCATCACGGTCTCCCACCTGCGTTTTGGAAGCAGCAAAATCCAATCCTGCTATCTGGTCGCACGGCCCAGTTTCGTGGCGTGCCACAAATCGAATTACGTGAACATTTACGACGTCATCGAAGGAATCAAGGAGAACGGCACCTTTCTGTTGAACTCTCCCTGGACCACGCTGGCCGACATGGAGCAAAACCTGCCTGCATCCCTGAAACGGGAACTCGCCCGGAAAAATATCCGTTTTTACACCATCGACGCGGTTACGATCGCGGGCAAGGTGGGGCTCGGCCAGCGGATCAACATGATCATGCAGACCGCATTCTTCAAACTGGCCGATGTGCTTCCGTTTGAACAGGCCATCTCCCTCTTGAAGGCGGATATCAAAAAAACCTATGGCAACAAGGGCGATAAAATTGTTCAGATGAATATCGACGCCGTGGATCAGACCCTTGCGAACCTCATCCAGATCGAGGTGCCAGCCTCATGGAAGGAGAGCGCCCAGAGCCTCCAGTCCCAGGAAAGCGCTCCCGATTTCGTGAAAAACGTCATGCAGCCCATCCAACGGCAGAAAGGTGACACGCTTCCGGTGAGTGTTTTTCCGGTGGACGGCGTCTTTCCGGTGGAGACCTCCAAATATGAGAAACGGGGGGTCGCCATCACCGTTCCCGAATGGGTGGCTGAAAATTGCATTCAGTGCAACCAGTGCGCATTTGTGTGCCCCCATGCGGCCATCATTCCAGTGCTTGCAACCGATGAGGAGTTAAAACAGAAACCCGAATCTTTCGCCACCGTTCCAGCGACCGGAAAAGAGCTCAAAGGGCTTCACTTCCGCATGCAGGTGAACACCCTCGATTGTCAGGGGTGCGGCAACTGCGCGGATATTTGCCCCGCCAAAAAACCGGCCCTGGTGATGAAACCTCTGGAGAGCCAGACGGAGAGGGAGGTTCCCAACTATCGTTTCTCCCAGAGTATCGCCCTGAAAGAAGCCCTTATGCCAAGGACATCGGTCAAGGGAAGCCAGCTCCAGAAACCCCTCATGGAATTTTCAGGAGCCTGCGCCGGATGTGGTGAGACCCCCTATGTCAAGGTGTTGACCCAACTTTTCGGAGAGAGAATGTATATCGCGAACGCCACCGGATGCAGTTCCATCTGGGGCGGTTCCGCACCTTCATTCCCATACGCCGTCAACAAGGAGGGCCACGGCCCCACCTGGGGAAACTCTCTCTTTGAAGACGCCGCCGAGTTTGGCTACGGCATGGCCCTCGGCGTGAACCAACGGCGGGAAAAACTAAAAGATCTCATGAAAAAGGCCCAAAACGAACCCGTGTCGGCCGAAATCAAGGCCGCCATCGCCGGATGGCTGAGCGCCCCCAATGACCCCGTGGTCACCAAGGAGAACGGTGACAAGCTGAAGGCCCTTCTCTCAGGAAAGACCGGAAATCCTCTGCTGGACGAGATCAGCGGCATGGGCGATCTTTTTGTGAAAAAGTCCCACTGGATCTTCGGCGGCGACGGATGGGCCTATGACATCGGTTTCGGCGGCCTCGACCATGTGATCGCATCGGGCGAGGACGTAAACATCCTCGTGATGGATACGGAGGTCTACTCCAACACCGGCGGCCAATCCTCAAAGGCCACACCCACGGGCGCAATCGCCAAGTTCGCCGCATCGGGCAAGAAGACCGGAAAGAAGGACCTGGGGTTGATCGCCATGACCTATGGGTATGTCTATGTGGCGTCGGTGGCCATGGGGGCGAATAAACAGCAGACCCTTAAAGCCTTTATCGAAGCGGAAAGCTATCCCGGACCCTCCATCATTCTCTGCTACGCACCCTGCATCAACCAGGGTATCAGAAAGGGCATGGGAAAGACCCAGGAAGAGATGAAACTGGCGGTGGAGTCCGGTCACTGGCCCCTCTACCGGTACAATCCGCTCCTGGCCGATGAGGGAAAGAATCCCTTTATCCTGGAGTCCAAGGCTCCGGACGGGACCTATCAGCAGTTCCTGGGAGGAGAGACCCGGTTCGCCGCCCTGGAAAAGAGTTTCCCGGACGAATCGAAAAAGCTCAGGGCGAAGATCGAACATGAGGCCCTGAAACGGTATGAAACCTATAAAAAACTCGCCGGTCAGGAATAGGTCTATTTCCTGAATCGACGATGAACACCTCAATGCAGGGGAGAGCGCCAACCCCATCGGTTGCCCTCCCCTGCATATTTAGTGTCCCGCTCTCAGGAAACACGTAATTGTTAAAATATCATTTAGGTATGCCTCCGGCTGCCAGATTTTAAAAATCTGGACAAATAGGTTGAGGAGTGGACGTTTAAAAATCGCTGTAACTCGATCTTCAAGTTTTTAGGAAATTTGTTTAAATCCAAGGCGGAAAAAAATTTTAACCGCAGGAATACATTGAAGTATTTCGAGGATTAGAATTTGAGCCTGACGCAGAAATCGGGAAAAAAGAGGGTTTTCGTTCAGGCGCTATCCAAGAGAGGCCTCTAATAAGAGCGTGGCTGTCAACCGTACCCCTTTCCCTTTTTTTTACCCTCCATATTGCATTGCAACATTCCTGCATTATCTTGTTTCAAAAAGCTTTTAGAAACATCATAACGGATGACATGGAGGTTATTTATGAATAAAGTGATCAAAGAGGTTGAAAAAAATATCCGTAAAGCGGCATCCATCGGAAAATCGATCAAAGCAATCGAGAACGAACTGTTCAAATTCGCTCTGGAATGGCCGATTAAAACCTACTGATAAAACCCCGCCACTCTTATGTTTAACAAGAGCTGGCGCATGACGAATGATATAAAAAGGCTCTGCTCGGCAGGGCCTTTTTGTATTGTAGGCTCTGGTTCCGTGTGGGAGCTGGCTTGGCGCATCCCCTGGCCATCATCCATCAATTTTCTTTACCTTTTTGAATATTCAAGGTAAAGCCCTGTTTAAAAAATAAAGAACGGCAAAATCAAACTGAGGATTATTATGAAATCAAAGGAATTAAAAATCGAAGAGCATGTTATCCGTGAAAAGCCATACTATCTGCCGATAAAAGATGAGGTCGACATTTTCACCGCTGCGTTTCGTGCAAAAATTCCCGTGATTCTCAAAGGTCCCACCGGGACCGGTAAGACACGGTTTGTGGAGTATATGTCCTATATGCTTGGAAATGAAACCGACGAAAATAGAAAAAATGGAGAATCGATCCCCGTCATCACGGTCGCCTGCCATGAAGATCTGACGAGCACCGACCTGATCGGTAAATTTCTGTTAAAAGGGGACGAGACCATCTGGGTGGATGGGCCCCTCACAACCGCCGTCAAAAAGGGGGGGATCTGCTATCTGGATGAAATTGTCGAGGCAAGGAAAGACACCACCGTCATCATTCACCCTTTGTCAGACCACCGGCGGCTCCTTCCCATCGATAAAAAAGGGACCATCGTGGAGGCGGACAGCGATTTTTTTCTCGTCATCTCCTATAATCCCGGTTACCAGAGCATCATCAAGGAGCTCAAACAGAGCACCCGGCAGCGGTTTATTTCCATTGATTTTGATTATCCCAAAAAAGAGATCGAGGCCGAAATCATCCGGCACGAGAGCCAGGTGGATGAAAAAACAGCCTTCAATCTGGCCAAGGCCGGAGAAAAGATCCGCCATCTGAAAGGCCACACCCTGAGCGAGGGGGCGAGCACCCGGGTGCTGATCTACGCGGGAAAGCTGATCGCCCAGGGCATCCCTCCCAGAAGGGCGTGCGATGTTTCAATGACATATCTCCTGACAGATGAAAAAGAGGTTCAACGGGCCATTCATGAAGTTATCTCGGCTATTTTTCCCTGAATCGGGGAGGATGAGATGGGGATTATCGGGTGGTGGAGCATGGAGACCCCTCTCACTCGCCCCATGGAAATCAAGGAGAGCACCTTCTCATGGAAGATAATCATTCATCTGGCGCGCCTCTCGTGATCGAGGGGGAGTGCTTCTTTGAACATATGAGGCCTGAAGGGATCACCCCTCGGGAGATGCATGACATTTTTAATGATTATGAGTCTCTTTCACCTTCCTGCGCGCAGGCGTTCTTGAAAGCAACACTGAGCGATCTCTCGTTCATGTCTGTTATGGAATTTAACCGGTGGACGGATCTGGGCCTCAAGGTGCTCCGTAAATCCCGGAAGGGGGAGGCGGTCTGTCTTGAATTCTTTCGATCCGGAACCGTTTTCCTCACCAAAGAGCACTTCTGTCATATGGAAACATGGGTGAAACTGGCCCTTGAGATCGATTCCTACTCACCCGAAACCACCCTCTCTTTTTTCCACTCGACCCCTGTGTTTCTGGAACAGGGAAAGCCCTTTCAACTGAAGCAACGGGCGGAAAACGCCATTCGCATTCTCACTATCGGAGAAGATCGTTCGGAGGCCGCCTCCGCATTTCTTCTGTCGAGCAGCAACATGCAGGGGTTTATGTTCTCCCTGCTCTTTAAAGAGTGGTTTTCCATCGGTTTGCTTCTCTCGAAAGCATCCGCTGCTTCAGGGGCCGCGTTTTTTCAGGTAGACCCCCTTCTTCTCCAAGACAACTATCTGCCGGAAACCAAGAAGATCCTTGAAATTGTAGGCCTCATTTCCAGGATTTCGCCTGAAGCAGGTGTTGAGTTCTACCAAAAAGCACCCCACGCCCTGCTCAAGCTCAATCCCAACATCCGTGAAGAAGCGATTAAAATCGCGCTTTCCATCTCTTATAAAATAGAAGGGGTGTCGGCAACCTTTGATATTATCGTCAAATCCCTGGGCCGCTATGCGAATCCAACCCAGGAAACAATTCTCGGCCACGCAAAAGCGATCGAAAGGGTATCGAAAAGGGCCGCCATCGAATATTTCAAAACCATCGAATGGCTCCTGAAAGAGTTTTCCGAACTGTTTCTTCCCTTCTGGGTCAAGGAGGGACTTCAGATACTCCAGGAGAACAGAGATCGGGGGATTCGTTATTTTTCTCTTGTTTCAAGAAGATCGATCGATGAGTTCTCCAAATGGCGCGCGACGATTCTTTTTGAAGATACCAAGGAGCTATTATCCATCCTGGCAAACGCTTTTTGCGGAGAGCCCGTCACGCTCAAAACAGCGGAAGAGAGAAGCAATGAGGAAGTGCATGGAAATGGAAGCCGCTCCGAAGAAGAGGGGCGCACTTTTTACCTGCCCGCCTATATCTCTGAGGGGAGAACAAAAAAGGAGAATTTCAGGCTCTATAAAATCACGACGGCCCGCCAGGCAGGCTACCTGGAATTCGGAACCTTTGATCCCCCCTTCCAACAGATCGGGGAGTTGCTGAAATCCTTTCCCCTGAAGGAAGTGGCCTGGGATCTCTTTTATATCATTGAGGACGGAAGGATCGACCATTGCCTTAAAAAAGAGTACGAGGGTCTGGCCGTGGAAATGGCCATCGGCGTCAAACAGCTTGTGGAAAAACGTCTCTTTCCCCTGTCGGAGCCTGTGCAGGCCGTGATGGAGATCCTTCTGCGCCTCACGCTGGACCAGATGGAACTGGAAAAAATTCCCGATGGGCTGTTACACCATTATCGATTCCTGAAAAACGCCTTCCAGGATTTTTACGAGGGAGCTTTTTCCGTTTGGGATTCGTTTCTAAAGACCTGTGAGATCTATCCTTATGTGGCAAGGCTTCAAACCGAATCCCCTTACCAGGTCATCAAGCCATTGCCCCTCAGGGAAAAGATAAACCCGATGAAAAGGCCAGGGAACAGCCCCCTTTCCCATCCACCGGACCAGATCGTGGACGATAGGGGCGAGGAGGCCTGCGCCGAAAATGCGCCGCTTCCTCCTGAAGCCCTGGAAACGCTTCTTGAAAATCTGAAAAACGTCACCGTTCAAAAGAGAAGGGATGAGGAAGGGTCTGTGAGCGGTATTTCTCTCTCCGGGCTTGAGGATATCATCACCGATGGCGTGCTTCCGCCCATGGAGGTCCAATACAAAAAGAATCTGGCCAAACGGCCCCTTTCCAAAAGAGCGGCCCCCCAGGAGGATGGAAATCGATTCAGATACGATGAATGGGACTATCTCCAGGGGGAGTACCGGAAAAAGTGGTGCTGCCTCAGAGAAAAAGAGATCGCGCCGGGTGATCCTTCCCTTTACGATCAGATATTTTCCCGATATGCGGAGCTGATCAACAGCGTTCGCCGGCAATTTCAACAGATCAGGCCCGCCCTTCTTGAAACGGTGCGGGGGGTTGAGCAGGGCGATGAGCTATACATGCCCGCGGTCATACAGGGAGTCGTTGACAGGAAGGCGGGTAATACTCCCTCCGAGAGAATATTTATCCGGAAAGAAAAAAAAGTGAGGCGCATCGCCACCCTTCTCCTAATCGATATGAGCGCGTCGACCGGTGAAACGGTTCCGGTTCACCCTGAGAGCGGCGAACCAGAGAAGCGGATCATCGATATCGAAATAGAGAGCCTCGTCGTAATGATTGAAGCATTGAACGCCCTTGACGACGACTATGCCGTGTATGGTTTCTCTGGGCAGGGAAAGGAGAAGGTCGACTTTTTCCGGATCAAGGATTTCAAGGAACCGGCCTCGGAGATCATCAAAAAACGGATCAGCGGTATCGAACCCCGGCAAAGCACCCGCATGGGAACCGCCATTCGTCACGCCGCGGGAAAATTAAGGGCGATGGAGTCTGATCACAAGCTTTTAATCCTTCTGAGCGACGGTTTTCCCCAGGACCTCGACTACGGCGAAAACAGAAAGTCCAAGGAGTACGCACTGAACGACACCATGATGGCCTTTATCGAGGCTGGAAAAGAAGGGGCGAAAACCTTCTGCATCACCGTGGATCAGGCTGGAAATGATTATCTGCGGAAGATGTGCCATCCAGGAAGCTACCTCGTGATCCAAGATATCCATACATTGCCGGAAGTGCTCCCCAAAGTGGTTGAGTCGCTGATCATTTAACATACCCACCTGATGATGATGGAGAACACAAACAAGCAAATAAAAAGAGCCCTGATGATCCTGAAATGGATAGCGATTGGCTTCTTTGGGTCGACCCTCTTGACGGAGCTGTTGTTCACCTTCATCAATCCCCCCCTCACCCCCTTGATGGTCAAGCGTCTGATCGAACAAAAGCTTGATGGGAAGAGCGCCCGCCTTGAAAAGATCTGGATGCCCATCGAAGAGATATCGGCCCATATGATCCAGGCGGTGGTAGCCTCGGAGGACAACCGGTTCTATGACCACTGGGGGATCGACATGGACGCCGTTCAGAGGGCCATTGAATACAACAGAAAACATCATCGCAAGCACGGAGCCAGCACCATCAGCCAGCAGGTGGCGAAGAACCTCTTTCTTTGGCCTACCCGGACCTGGATTAGAAAAGGGCTGGAGTTCTACTTCACGGTAACTCTTGAACTGATCTGGAGCAAGCGAAGGATTATGGAGGTTTACCTGAATGTGATTGAAACCGGAGATGGCCTCTATGGTGTCGAAGCAGCGGCCCAGCGCTATTTTCATAAACCGGCGAAACAACTGACTCGCGCCGAGGCGGCTCTCATCGCCGCCGCGCTGCCCAGTCCCCGCAAACGAAACCCGGCCCTCCCCTCTTCTTTCCTCAGAAAACGTCAGGCCCGCATTCTTCGTGTCATGAAGCAGCTCCGGGTGACCGGGTTTGCCTCGCAACCAGGAGCGCCCCGCTGACGATTCAGTGAAAGGGGCGACAACATAATTTTTTGTAACTATTCAGCAGCGATTCATCAAGATGGCGAAAAGCCCGTTTTGTTCGTTCCCTATTTTTTTCGGGAGCTTCTTGGCTTTTTGCTGAACTGGC
>JAGVHJ010000103.1 GCA_020056645.1 Desulfobacterales bacterium | reverse complement strand
TACCTGGCGGCCGCGTTTTTTTTCAATACGCCTCGTGCGTTATCAGAACAAGAGATAGCGGATGTGATCCGTCGCTTTGTCAATGCGGCCAAGTGGGCGGTGGAAGCTGGGTTTGATGGGGTTCAGATCCATGCGGCCCACGGATATTTGGTGAGTCAGTTCTTATCCCCGTTGACCAATAAAAGAACGGATCAATGGGGTGGGTCATTGGAGAATCGCGCGCGTTTTTTGTTCCGGTTGATTGAGGGTATTCAATCCGTATTGAAGCTCGATTCGATAGTGTCCATCAAATTGAATTCCGCTGATTTTCAAAAAGGCGGCTTTGATGAAAAAGACGCCGAATGGGTTATCAACCAATTCAACGGAATGGGCGTGGATTTGCAGGAACTGTCTGGCGGCAACTATGAATCGCCCGCAATGATCGATAATAAAGGGAATAGCAGAGAAGCCTTTTTTATCGAGTTTGCTGAAAAAGCGAAACGGATCGCCACAATGCCCGTCATGGTGACGGGCGGGTTTAAATCGCGGCCGGGAATCGTGTCCGCGCTGGAATCGGGCGCCGTTGACGCCGTCGGGTTGGCGAAACCTTTTATTATTGAACCGGAGTTGCCGCTCAAAATGATGTCCGGAGAATTAGAAGCGGTTCACTGGCCGGTGAAGAAATTGAACAATCAGGCATTCAATTCATTATCGCAAATGGGCTGGGCCAAGGCCCAGCTTGAACGGCTTGGTGAGGGAAAAGAGGTCAATCTCAAACTGGGAACGATTCGTAATTTAATGATGACAATTATCAAATCAGAGATTAAAAATAGAAAGTACCGCAGGTGGTTACAAACGATATAGTGGGTGATCATTCGCGTCTCTATCTGTCAATCTTTCCAAAAAAGAAAAAAGGAGCTTATGGGAATGGGGTTATTTTCTGTCAATAAAGATCTGTGTAATGGCGACGGAATCTGCGCAGCAGAGTGTCCGATTAAAATTATCCAAATGAAAGAGAACCTGCCGCAGCCGGTCCATAATGCGGAAGCGATGTGCATCAATTGCGGGCACTGTGTGGCCGTTTGTCCGAAAGCCGCCCTCTCTTTAAAAACCTTATCGCCGGAGCAGTGCCTGCCGGTGAACAAGGAGTGGATGCTTTCTCCTGAGCAGGCCGAACATTTTTTGCGCAGCCGAAGATCGATTCGAAACTATAAAAATAAAGCCGTTGATAAGACAATACTGGAACAGTTGATTCACGTGGCGAGCTTCGCCCCTTCCGGTCATAACGCGCAACCGGTTCGATGGCAGGTGATCTATGAACGGGAAGAGGTCAAACGGTTGAGCGGGATGGTCATCGACTGGATGGGGTATATGTTGAAGGAACACACGGGCATCGCCAAAAAAATGCATTTTGATTTGGTGACCGCTGGTTGGACTTTTGGCATGGATACCGTTAGCCGGGGGGCGCCCCACTTGATTTTAGCCAATGGCGATAAAAACGACCTTTCAACCCCAAGCGCCTGCACCATCGCCATGACCTATTTGGAACTGGCCGCCCAACCATTGGGGCTCGGTTCCTGCTGGAACGGTTTTTTTAACGCGGCCGCCATTTCCTGGCCGCCGCTGCAAAAAGCCTTGGGGCTGGAACAAAACCAGGGGAATTTTGGCGCCATGATGGTGGGATATCCGGTGTACAAATACCACAGAATGCCCCTTAGAAATGCCCCTCAAATCAAATGGAGTTAATCGTTAAAACGGAGAAGGATCATGAGTGAAAAATTGATGGAAAACCAGATGGACCAGCCCATGACCCGAAGAGGTTTCCTGAAGACCACGGCGGTCACATGCGCCGCCATTGGCGCGCCTGTCATATTCACGGGGTGTAAAACCGTTCAATATCCAGCAGATGATTGCCTCATCAAATCCGTTCAAGGCGGCGCGGCCTTATCCGGGAAGAAAATTTTTGAAGAGGCCTCATTTGGCCCCATCCCCGTTAAAAACAGACTGGTTCGATCCGCGACCAGTTTCCACGCCACAGACGAGTATGGGCGTCCGACCCAGAAACTGCTCGATATCTATTCAGAACTGGGGCAAGGCGGTGTTGGAACCATTATCACCGGCATGACAGATACCGGGCTTCTTCTGGATAATGAAACATTCCGGGAACAGGACATGGCAGCACACCGGAAGGTCCCTGAACGGATCCATAGCTATGGCGCCGCCGCCATTCAGCAGCTTTCCCACCGGGGAAGCCAGTTGGAAACGGCCAGTGATGAGGATCTTTTTTCGATCAACAGGCTGAGTGACCTGGAGATTGAACAGATCATCGAACGCTTTGTAAAAAATATAGAGCGTTCAAGGCGCATGGGCTTTGATGGCGTGCAGCTTCATGGCGCGCATGGGTATCTCTTGTCTGAGTTTTTGTCTCCGGCCATGAACAGAAGAACAGATAAGTGGGGCGGTTCCACGGAAAACAGGTTCAGGATCGTCAATGAAATCATCAAAAGATCCAAACAAAAACAGCGCGCCTTTCCGGTTTTCATCAAGATCAACGCCTACGATTTCCAAAAAAAAGGGATGAGGGAGCCTGAATCGATCAACATTGCAAAACTGCTGGAAAAAGCGGGGTGTGATGGAATCGAGGTTTCATGCGGCGTCGCCCGGGATGGGTTTTCAACGCTTCGCGTGACAGAGGTCCCCATGGACGCGATAACAGCCTTTGGACCGTTCAAAGACTCCTCCAGGTTGACCAAATTTTTTGTTTCAACGTTCGGGCCTTTCGCGGTCGGTTTATATACCCCCCTCTTCAACTACAACGTGTGCGCCGCCGCTGAGATCAAGAAACAAGTCACGATTCCTGTCATGGTTGTTGGCGGTATCCGGACACGAGGGGACATGGAGGCGATTGTGCAACATGACCTTGCTGATTTCGTGGCGTTGAGCCGCCCCTTGATCATTGAGCCCGGAATTGTGAATAGCCTCAAGGACAAAAGCCAGACAGAATCGGAATGTATCAACTGCGGCTACTGCCTCATTGGTCATTATTCCAGAGATGTCCATTGCTATTATGGTAAAGTATGATCCAATCCCTTTCAGCCTGCCGCCGATGCCGGCAGGCTGAAATTGAGACGCTTGGATTATTTTTACACTTTGCTTGACACAAAGGAAGCGCCTATTTTAAGTAGTGCTTTTTGCATACGAATATCCCTTTAGGCTGAGGAGCACCGTTTTGCCCGAGGAGACCCCAAAAAGATCCTGGAAAAAACTACCCGAATCCGTTCGACGTGAATCCATTCTGAAAGCGGCCCAAGCGTGTTTTGCCGAGCGGGGCTATTCAGATACTTCTGTATGTGATATCGCCAATGCAGCCGGGCTAACAAAAGGCGGCATCTACTTTCATTTTGGGTCCAAGGAAGAGATTCGGGAAGCGCTCATCAAACAGTTCACCGGACACATCCTTTCTTCAATCGCCCAAATCAAGGAAGAGATTCAAGAACCGGAAGAGCAACTTCGGACACTCCTATCGATGCTCTTGAACAAAATGGGCGAGGAAGACGGGTTGCTCCTGGCCGTCATTGAGGCGGTCATAAGACACCAATCGGGCATCGATGAAATTCGAGGCTATTATCAACACCTCGGTTATGAGATCGCGGATATCATTCTATCTGGCAGAACAACCCAAACCTTTCAAAGCACCAAAGATGTCGAGCTGGTCGTTGAGCTGCTCTTAACGTCGATCAGTGGTTTAACATTACATCGGGAAATGGACCGTGCGGGCATCCATCTCTGCAAGCAAAAAAACCACATGATTGACTATCTGATCGCTATTGTTAAATCCAAAGATGAGGAGTGAATCGTGCCTTCCTTGATCCGTCACCGCACCGCTTCATCTTCATCCTTTTGTCTATAACTCGATCTTCAAGTTTTTAGGAAATTTGTTCAAATCCAAGGCGGAAAAAAATTTTGACCGCAGGAATACATGGCGTATTTCGAGGAT
>JAGVHJ010000111.1 GCA_020056645.1 Desulfobacterales bacterium | reverse complement strand
TAAATCCATTTCTTACTTTCCAACCCCGCGGCCGTCTCTCCAAGGGTGACATTCAACCGATTACTTTCCGTTGAAAAATATTTCTTGACAAACAATACAAGGCGTAATAAACGAAAGGCATGATGGTCCAACCACCAGTCCAATAATGACCTATAATGTAACAGGGGTTTTTATGTTTGATGAGTCTCTGGTGTCTGAAATCGAATTAAAAGTGGCAGAGGTTTTCATCGAAGACGTTGGCAAGGGGTTGGCGCGCTTTGACCCGGACGATGTCAAGGCCCTGGGCGCTGTTCTCGGAGACATTGTTGAAATTATTGGAGAAAAAAGCACGGTCGCCAGAATTTCCGGGATTTTCCCCGAACATTTTGGTAAAAAAATGGTTCAGATTGACGGGAACACCCGTGAGAACGCCAGGGTTCAGATCGGCGGCACGGTGAAGATTAAAAAAGCGCCCCGGAAAACCGCAACCATGATCGTACTCACCCCGATCGATTCCGGAAACTGGTGGCCCGACGAAAACGAGGTTGGATATATCGGCAAGGTCCTGCAGGGTTTGGCGGTCATTGCCGGTGACAAAGTGAATATTCCGCTTTTTGGAGGCAAGGACCGTTTCTTTTCCGTGGACGGCACTTCGCCCTCCGGCGCGGTCATCATCAACCAGAACACCCAATTCAAGGTAAACAAACCCGACTATACCGAAACGGCGGACTCCCGCATTTCTTATGAAGATATCGGCGGATTGGAACGGGAGCTGAGATCCATTCGGGAGATGGTGGAAATACCGCTACGTTACGGGGAAATTTTCGACAGGCTGGGCATCGAGGCGCCGAAAGGGCTGCTTCTCTACGGAGCGCCGGGAACCGGGAAAACCCTCATCGCCCGCGCCATTGCGGGGGAGGCGAAGCTCCACTTTATCAAAATCGACGGGCCGGAAATTATCCAGAAGTATTACGGCGACAGCGAGGCCCGATTGCGTGAGATCTTTGAAGAGGCTACACGCAAAGCGCCGAGCGTCATTTTCATCGATGAAATTGACGCCATTGCCCCGAAGCGCGCCGAGGTTGTGGGGGATGTGGAAAAGAGGGTGGTGGCGCAGCTTCTGGCCCTCATGGACGGCACGGTTCCCCGCGGTCATGTTCTCGTGATCGGCGCGACCAATGTTCCGGAAATGATAGACCCTGCGCTGCGCAGACCGGGCCGGTTCGATCGGGAAATCGGCCTCTCGGCTCCCCACGCGGACGGACGCCGGGCCATCCTGAAGATTCACAGCCGTCGTATGCCCCTTGCAACCGATGTCGATCTCGATCAGATTGCGCAGATTACCCACGGTTTTGTGGGGGCCGATCTGGAAGCGCTCTGCAAAGAGGCGGGCATGGCCGCCGTGCGGCGATATCTGCCGGTGGGCGCTTTGGGCAACTCCGACCGTCTCCCCGTCACTCCGGAAAGCATGCGGATTTCCCGCGAAGATTTTCTGACGGCCCTTCGGGAGGTTGAACCTACGGCAACCCGTGAATTCTTCAACGAAAGGTCCACCTTGAAGCTCAGCGACATCGGCGGTCTGGCCCAAATCAAGGAGACGCTCCTCTCGATCGTCGATTGGCCGCTGAAATATCCCGAACTCTTCGCTTCGGGCAAGGTTTCGTCACGCGGCATCCTGCTGTCCGGTCCTTCCGGCACCGGGAAGACCATGATGGTAAGGGCTCTGGCCGGAGAAACCGGTATCAATTTTATCCCGATCAGCAGTTCCATCCTTTTTTCAAAGTGGCTGGGGGAATCGGAAAAGGCGCTGCACGGGATATTTAAAAAAGCCAAGCAATCCGCTCCAACCATTCTCTTTTTCGATGAAATCGATGCCCTGGCGCCAAAACGCGGTGAAGATACGGGATCGGGAGCCATTGAACGCGTGGCAAGCCAGTTTTTCAACGAGCTGGACTCTCTGAGCGATCTCTCTCAGGTGATCGTGATCGGGGCTACCAATCGGGAAGACCTGCTTGACCCGGCCCTGGTACGGCCCGGCCGTCTCGATTATATTCTCAATTTTTATGCCCCGGATGAGAGGGAGAGACTCGAAATATTCCGCATCCACACCCACGGGAGGCCGTTGAGCGGCGACGTGGATCTTGGCGTGCTGGCAAGCATTACGGAGGGGTTGGTCGGGTCCCACATCGCCTTCCTGTGCAAGAGGGCGACGATGCTGGCCATTGCCGACCTGATTCATGAACAGCAGGGCAAGAACCACGAAAAGCTTTCCGTGTCCGCAGCACACTTTAAAACGGCGATCGAAGAACTCAGAAAAAGCGATGAGGCCAGGCCATGCTGAAACCGGTCGAGAAAAGAAAGGCGTATGAGGACATCGTACAACAGATCCGAACGCTGATTGAAGAGGGGAAATTGAAGCGGAATGATCAGCTCCCCGCCGAACGTGAGCTGAGCGAAACCTTTCGGGTATCCCGTACCACCGTTCGGGAAGCCATCCGCACCCTGGAATCCATGAAGCTTCTCCAGAGCCGCCAGGGGGACGGCACCTATGTTCTTGTTTCGAGCGCAGAGGCTTTGATACAGCCTTTGGCGGCCGCCCTTTTTAAAGAAAAAGATGACATTCGCGACATCTTCTACATCCGGAAAATTATCGAACCCCATGTCGCCGAGCTGGCGGCGGAAAACGCCACACCGCAGGAAATGGAAGAGCTGGAAAGGATACTGCGGAAGCAGGAAGAGTGTATCGGACAAGGAGAAAACATTATCGAAACCGATTCGGCTTTCCACAATCTCATGGCCAACGCGACGAAGAACCGGGTCATGGAGCGCCTGATCACCGCCCTGATCGATCTGTTGAAAAAATCGCGCGAACAGTATCTTTTCGAGGACGAAAATGATGAGCGGGCAAAAAGATCTCTGGAAGGCCATCAGCGGGTTCTTTCTGCCGTCAAAAAAGGTGATGGTGACGCCGCCCGAAAGTCGATGCTACAGCACTTAGAAGATATAGAAGGGATTATCTTTCACAAATAGGGAGGGGGTGGTTGAGGTTCCTGTCTCATAAGGTTGCCAATTTTTAGAAAGCGGAAACAAGTATTATCCTATTTTCGAGGACATTTAAGGAGGTGTGTATGGCAAAGGTACACGAAATTACGGTTTGGGCGCGCGG
>JAGVHJ010000081.1 GCA_020056645.1 Desulfobacterales bacterium | reverse complement strand
TATTGATTTTTTTACGCATTATTTTCGAATAGCTTTTACCGAGCTTTCCTGAGTCGTCCTTTGAGACACGGCCACATAGGGTCTTCGGTCATATGTGACCTTTTCATAGAAATTAACATGATACGTGAATAGAGTCTGATCCGTGGCGATGGACAACCCGGCCCAGTTCAGATCCCTGCCGACTTCTCTACCGGCCGCGACCTGAAAGCAAGGCGTATTCAGGCTCTCGGGAACGGATAGATAAAATCCGATATGAAGGCTCGGATTTTCAACGGCTGTTTCGATGGCGCACCTCTGCCAGGGGAGAAAATCGTTACCCTCCTTGCTATTCACGCCGGATTTTGTCTGGCTGATCAACCGGGAAAATCCACCTCCCGGAACCTCGTTGAGAAGAATCAGCTCCCCCAGATGCCGGAGCCCCTGACCATTAACATCTATTTTCAACTGAAGCGCCTCCGCCTGATAAAGAACCCGGCAGTATCCATAACTTTCGCCAGGTTTCATCGTGCTGTGAATCTGTAGAATGTTAAACACTGCATTTCGAATTTTTAACCCGGATGGCTGAAATTGAGGCTGGCTCATATAAAAACGGACTATTTTTTCCATAAAACTCCTAAAAAAAGGAGGGGCGTCAGCGCCCAAGATCCGCCAGGTATTGATCAGGTTCAAGTCATAAACAGCTTCGATGATTCCGGATTTAAGTAATTTTATGGAAAAAAGTGAGGGAAATATCGTCTGATTTTCTGTTTTCACTACAGGCAACCCGAATCCGGCGGATTCTCCGGCAAACAAACTCCCCTGATGACAGAGGATTACACCCTTGGCCATTCCTTTGGTCTTACCTTCTCCGGCTGAAGAAGTGTGAAAAAGAGATAGATTTTCTGAAAGTGGCAGCCGCACAATGACCCTCGTCCCTGATATCCCGGTTAAGATTTTTTCGGCTTATGTCGCCAGGGTTTTGACTTTGCCGTGACCGGCATCAAACTGCTTATAAACGCTGTCAATACGCTTTTGTAAATAGGCTTCATCAAAATCGGACTGAAAGACCATCCGGTTTTCATTTTCATATCGCCAGTCCAGATTCTTGTTCACATGCCTCACGCGATCGTATAAGCGTGTTCCTGGAAGAGGGAAAGGGATGGTAAAGGAAATTTCATCCAGCGGCAGGGAAAGGGCCCATTTGAATGTCGTTTCGATGGTATCGTATGTTTCACCGGGATAGCCTACCATGAAAAATCCGGCGGTCCGGATATCGCTTTTAGCAAACCGTTCGATGGTTTTTTCCGCCACATCCGTTGTGGTTTTTTTGTTCATTATTTTCAAAATATCATTGCAGCCGGACTCAAGGCCGAAAAAAACCTTCCGGCACCCGGAGGCCTGCCACAATTCGATATCGGACTGGGAAATCCGGTCCACTCGGGAGAGACAAAACCATTTCATGTCCAGCTTTTCTGAAATCAACCGGTGACAAAAACAGCGAGTATGCTCCAGATCGAGACTGAAACAATCATCGGCTATCCAGAGTCCGTTGTATCCGTGCTCTTTAATATCCCTGATTTCTTCAAATATTCTGTCCATGCTGCGCCGCCTGAGGCGATTCCCAAAAACCGGTTTTGAACAAAAATCGCAGTCAAAAGGACAGCCATAGCTCGTCATGATGCTGGCCAGAGAGACCTCTTCCCGGTCCAGCCAGAACTGTTGATAGTGTGAATGATCATAATCGCCTCTGTCCGGAATGGGCAGATGATCAAGGGATTTTTCATCCGATGACCAGGGTGTGCTTCTGATCGGTGCGCCGTCATGGGGATGATTCAAATAGAGCCCAGGGTACTTTCCCGGATCTTTTACAAATCGGGGAAGCGTATCAGGTAAAGTGTTGGATTCCATATAATCCAGGCAAAAGCGGGGAAAGGAGGCGTCGGCTTCGCCACAAAAGACCGCGTCAAATAGAGAAGAAAACTGGTCGGGCTTTAGTGTCGGCAGCGGGCCGCCACATATCAGAAGCGTTTCCGGAAGAACCTTCCGGATATTTTCGGCCAGAACCTTCGCGCTTTCCGATAGGGAGAGCATCACATAAATTCCAACGATCCGGGGCCGGGCATGGACTATTTTTGACATGACCGCCTCACGATGGTCAAACGTGCAGTCAATGACCTGTGTGGCCAACCCGCACCCCCGCAAAATAGCCGCCAACTGAGCGACGCCAAGGGGATGAAACAGCATGGCTTTGGGCGCATGGGTATAAAAATAGGGGTATATCAGCAAGACATCGGCAGGCTGAGATTGTCCTGGGGGATTTTGAACTTTTTCTTCATCCGGGTGTTGGGGGTGTATTGGCATATTGATCAATTCTCCTTGACCCTCAATGTTTCGAAGCCGGAGATGACGTCAAAGAGTTCCTCGTCAATGCCACTCTGACGTATCCGGTGAAATGACCGGTTGAGTTCTTCCAGCAATTCATTGATGTTTTTGTCGGCCCGTTGCATCGCAGCCAGGCGGCTTGCGTTCTCGCTTGCAAGGGATTCGGCGCAGGCCTGGAAGAGCGAGACGAAAAGATATTCCCGAATGAGTGCTGGTAAGGTTCCAGTTCCCATGACTTCGGGTAGTTTTCCTGTTGGCCAGGGAAATTCGACCAGCTTCCGTCGCCAGTTTTCGTCCAGCGGAAGTAGTCGCTGGCTGACTGGTGAATAAACAGCTCCAGACGTGGGACGATTATGGAAGAGGTGAAGTTCGATACCCTC
>JAGVHJ010000403.1 GCA_020056645.1 Desulfobacterales bacterium | reverse complement strand
CCCCAACTCCGGCGTTGGAAAAAAAATTTGATCCTCGAAATACCTCATGTATTCCTGCGGTTAAAATGTTCGCCTTCCTTGAACTTGAAAAAAAAATCCTGGTTTTCGTTCGGACACTCACTCTCTTCTCAGTTAGCATCATCTTGTTGATTTGCAAATAAAAAACAATTTCTGGATAAAATCCCCGGTTCGATCATTTTAATCAGACTTCACAGTTAAACTACCCACTTTTTATTTTATTGCTTGACATCAATGATGGGATATGAATATTTCTATACCGGCTGATTGGTCGGATGTCAAGCTGACTGGCCGGTTAATATTTTTTGCGGGCGCTTCCATTGATTTGGGCCTCGCCGGTTGTATCGCTACCAAAAAAACCCAATTGATAAAAAGGCGACAAAATGGCCTCCATTCCCGAACTCGAAGTCATCAGAAGAAATCAGATTCTTGAGGCGGCGATTGGGGTGATGTCCAAGAATGGGAGCGCCCATGTCACCATGGCGGACATTGCCGAGGCCGCTGGGTTGTCAAAGGGCGGGCTTGCCCACTACTTCAAGTCCAAGGATGAGTTATTCAAGGAGAGCTTCCGGTACTACTACGGCGTCATCTTTCAATTTTTCAAACAGGCGATGGATGGGTGTGACGGCCCCATCGACAAGCTTCTGGGGTTCGGCCTCCCCCTATTTAACCGGGAGATCCCTCAAGTGAATATGGCCTATAAGATCCTTTATGACCTGGTGACCCTCTCCGCGCACGACGAGGATTACCGGGCCCTTTTCTGCGAATGGATCGATGAGTGGTTGACACTTAAGAAGGCGGCCCTGGATGAGGGAATCCGGTGTGGTTTCTTCAGGGAGCACGACTCCCTTTCCCTTGCCATGACCATCTCGTCTATTTTTCAGGGCATCACCACCCGCTGGTATTTTTATCCGGAACGTCATACCCGGGAATGGGCCGAGCAAGCCTTCGAAGAGGCGATCCGGAATCTTCTTGAACCTTATATGATGAAAAAATAGGGCCGCATCGAATAGGGGCCCGTTTTTGCGTGGCGCGTATGAGTGAACATTATTTTAACGTGGAGGAGAGACTATGAGAGACGTGTATGTAATTGGAGTCGGCATGACGAAGTTTGGGAAACACATGGACCGGAATATGAAGAGCCTTGCGGCGGAAGCGGTGAACAACGCTCTGACCCACGCGGGCATTTCAAAGGAGGCCATTCAAGTGGCCACGGTCGGAAACGCCTATCAAGGGCTCGTGACCGGTCAGGAATCGATTCGCGGCCAGGTCGCCTTGAGAGCCATGGGAATCGGTGATATTCCTGTCACCAACGTGGAGAACGCCTGCGCCTCTTCTTCCTCCGCCTTTCAGGTGGCCTGGATGGATGTGGCCCTGGGACTTCATGATGTGGGACTCGTCCTCGGCATGGAAAAAATGTATATGGAGGACCGGGAAAAACGGCTAAAACTCTTCTCCTCCTCATCGGATATCGAAATCATCGAGATGTTTGTCAAGGCCATGAAAGAGGACGCCGAACGGAAGAAAAAAGAGGCCGAAGCCAAGGGCGTTTCCGACGCTAAACCCAAGAAAAAAGTGGGGGGATCGGCCTTCATGGAGATCTATGCCATGGGCACCCGGATTCACATGGACAAATATGGCCTGACCCAGAGGCAGCTGGCCATTGTCAGCGCGAAAAACCACAGAAACAGCGTCAACAACCCCCACGCCCAGTATCGGGAAGCCTACACAGTGGAAGAGGTGCTCGCCGCTCCGGAAATCACCTACCCCTTGACCCGCCCCATGTGTTCTCCGGTGGGAGACGGGGCTGCCGCCGTCATTATCTGCTCGAAGGAGTACATGAAAAAGATTGGGGCCACCAAGCCGGTCAAAGTGCTCTCAACGGTTATTGGGGGCGGCATGGACCGGGGGCTCGATGATCCGGATCTGGGAGAGCGGCTCTCTAAAATCGCCTATGAGAAGGCCGGGGTTGGCCCTCAGGATATCGATGTGGCCGAACTCCACGACGCCACCGCCTTCGGCGAGATCTACAACTCGGAGTCCATGGGATTCTGTCCCAAAGGAGAAGGCGGAATCTTCGCGGAACAGGGGCATTCGGCCCTGGGAGGGAAACTGCCGCTCAATCCATCCGGCGGTCTTGAGTCCAAAGGCCATCCCGTGGGCGCGACCGGCGCGGCCCAAATCGCGGAGCTGGTGTGGCAGCTCCGGGGCGAAGCCACTGGACGACAGGTCGAGAAGGCCAGAACCGCTCTTGCCGAAAACGGCGGCGGGAATATCGGCGTGGAAGAGGCCGCCATGGTGATCACCATTCTTCAGTCTGATTTTTAGGAAACGGAAAAAAGGGGCGTTGCGGAACGCCCCTCTATCATTTCGATCATCATAGAAAACAAGGCCTTGTTACAAAGACCTTCTTGAAGGAGATTTGGACCATGTCACACGATATTAATGAATTGTCCATCTTAAAATGTCTCGGAAAGACCGTTTCAGATCCTTTGAAACCGGTTCTGACCTTTGTAAACGACGATGGATCCGATGAGCGGCTATCCTGGCAAGATATTTTCGAAAACACCAACCGGATGGCGCGTATCCTGGCGCAATATGGCATCGGCAAGGGGGACACCTTCACGATGATCATGAGGAATCATCCGGAGTTTTTATACGCGCTCTTCGCGGCGCTCTCCCTGGGAGCGATCGCCGTGCCCATCGATCCCAGATCCAAGGGGAAAAAGCTCTCTTTTCAGATTTTAAACACCCAATCAAAGGGAATCCTCGCGGAAGATGTGTTTCTGGAGAACTTAAAAGAGATCCATGATGATATCAAACAGGTGCCGGTGGCCGGCATCCTTTATAAAAACCATCATCACATCCCTGTCAACACCAACTACCCCATTTTGAATGAAATCATGAAGGCCCAGGATCCAACCATTCCGAGTCAGGTGGTTCCCCTGGACCACTCAGCCCCGGCCCAGATCATTCACACCTCCGGCACCACCGGCGACCCCAAGGGGGTTGTGCTCAAGGCCGAGCGGTTTATGATCTATGGATTCATGTCCAGTTTTCTCTGGAACTACCAGGAGGATGACGTTGTCTATACCGGCCTCTCCATGACCCACGGCAACGCCCAGTCGGTCACGGTTTTTCCGGCTCTTTCCAAAGGGATCATGGGGGTTGTCAGCGAACGGTTCACCAAGAGCAAAATTTGGGATATCTGCCGGAAGTACGGCTGCACGACCTTCTCGCTCCTGGGCGGCATGATGGCTGGGATCTACAATGAGCCGGTGAAGGCGAACGATGCGGATAACCCTGTTCGGCGGGTAGTAAGCGCAGGCACACCCAGGGCCATCTGGGAGAGTTTTGAAAAACGGTTTGGCGTGAAGATCCACGAGTGGTATGCGGCGGTGGAAGGCGGATTGGCCCACAATCCTCCGGGAACCGGCCCTGTCGGCTCTTTCGGGAAACCTCCCCAGGGCATGCTGGAGATGAAAATTGTCGACGAAAACGACAACGAGCTCCCGCTGGGGGCCAAAGGGGAGTTGATCAGCAGGATCGCCAGTGGAGAGACCACGGTCACCTATTACGGAAAAGAGGAGGCCTCCAAGGAAAAGACCCGGGGAGGCTGGCTCCGGAGCGGTGATATTTGCCATCAAGACAAGGATGGGTTCTTCTATTTTGACTTCAGGAAGGGGGGCGGCATCCGGCGGCAGGGGGATTTCATCCAGCCCGATTATGTGGAAAAGGTAATTGGGGAAAATCAGACCGTTTCCGAAGTGTGCGTCTATGGGATTCCATCTGAATCGGGCGCGCCGGGAGAGAGCGATCTGGTCGCCGCCGTGGCCCCTTTTGAGGGAAAAGAGATCGATATCGGCTCGATCAAGGCGGATTGCCTGAAAGGATTGGAGCGGAACTCCATTCCCACCTATATCCAGATTGTGAAGGATATCCCCAAGACCGTCTCCGAAAAACCGTTGGAGAGAATACTGAGGGATGAATTTAAAAAAGATGCGCCCAATGTGGTGACCTTGTGACCGCTGTTGGAACGGGCTATTTTAAAAGCAATAAAAACGATGGAGGTTCGTTATGTTGAATTCTTTTACAAAGGGATATTTTCCGGAAACCGATTTTCCCATCCGGACAATCGATGCGGAAAAGTGCTCAAAGTGCGGCAGGTGTTTCGAGACCTGTCCCACATTGGGTTTCCAATGGCGAAAGGGAGAGGTCCCCACGCCTGTCGGGTATGGCGGTTATGCGCAGGCCTGCCTTAATTGCGGTAACTGCACCGCTGTCTGTCCATCGGATGCGATCACCATGACCGGCGTCTATTCGGTCCGGGAGGGACGTTACAAGAACTCCCTTGAAGGAAAGATGGCCTTTCCAGATCCCCTATGCCTCAATGGGGCGAAGATGTATGACGGGTTCAAAGAGGAGCTGACCCCGGTGGAGCGGGCCATTTTCGAAAGGCGGTCGAACCGTCTCTTCAAGGATAAAAAGGTTCCCAGGGAAGTGATTTGCCGAATCCTTGAGGCAGGACGATTCGCTCCCTCAGCCGGTAATTGCCAGCCCTATAAATTTGTCGTGATTCAGGATCAGTCTATTATCCATGACCTGGAGCGCCTCTCCATGAAGACCATGCTCCGGCCCCTGAAAAATCTCTATCTGGACCACAAGGGCACCCGGCCCTTATGGAAACGGATCGTTTTTAACTTTTTAAGCATTTTCATGGCCACCAAGTTTGACCCGCGACCCTTCACGGCCATGGAGAAGGCCGATGTGCGCAAGGATAAAATCTATTTTGACGCACCCCTGGTCATCATGATTTTAAAAGATACACGCGGGGTCAGTAACCCGGACTTGGACGCCGGTATCTGCGCCCAGAACATGGTTCTCGCGGCCCATGCGCTGGGGCTGGGCACCTGTTACATCGGGCTTCCCATTGAACCCTTGAACTATCCCCTGATGATGGGATTGCGAAAGCGGCTCTCCATCCGCCATCCCTTTGAGGCGGTGACCAGCATCGCCATTGGATATCCAAAAGGAAAAATTGATGGGGTTGTCAAACGTGACACGCCGCAGGTCGCCTGGATCGGCTCCTGATCCCGTGTGAAGTAGAAGCATTCCAAATAGAGAATAAGGATCGGGCGTTTCCCACACGGAAACGCCCGTTTTCGGCCTTATTTTCGATGTTCAAGTTTTTGTTAATTTTCCCAACTCCGGCGTTGGAAAAAAAATTTTGATCCTCGAAATACGCCATGTATTCCTGCGGTCAAAATTTTTTT
>JAGVHJ010000485.1 GCA_020056645.1 Desulfobacterales bacterium | reverse complement strand
TTACCTTGGCAACTACTCTTTTCAGGGTAATCGCATGTAGGATTCGCCTTGACGGCCCTGCCGGGAGCCAACCTTTTGAAAAGGTTGCCAAACATGGTATAAAAGGTTCTATAAACACCCTCTAAAAACCTATTTGCCCAGCTTTTTAAAAGCTGGCCGCCGGCATTGATAATCAATTCAAGCTATTACTTAAATCACTCACCAAGCTCTATTCTACATGCGATTCCCCTGAAGTTTGATCGTATCTTTCTTGACGCGGCCGGGGATTTTGCGTAACAATCGTTTCCTGTCGGTGATGGCCCGGCTCGTGTCAGAAAAAAGGCGTGTCGCCGAAGGAGGGTATTGTCTGGTCGATACTTCAATCAATCATTTAACGTAAAAAGAGAGCGTGACATGAAGAATCTATTTTCTGTGGATGGCAAAGTCGCCATTGTGACCGGCGGCTCGAGGGGGATTGGCGCGATGATCGCAAGGGGCCTTGTGGAGAACGGAGTTAAAACCTATATCACCTCCCGCAAGGCGGACGTGTGCGATCAGATGGCCGCCGAACTCTCCAAATATGGCGTGTGTATTTCCATACCCGCCGATCTTTCCAGCATGGAGGGCATCAACGGGTTTGTTTCCGCGTTCAGTGGAAAGGAACAAACGCTCGACATTCTCGTCAACAACGCCGGGGCCACCTGGGGAGCGCCCCTGGACGATTTCCCGGAGTCCGGGTGGGACAAGATCATGGATATCAACGTCAAATCGATCTTTTTCCTGACCAAGGCGCTTTTGCCCCAGCTCAGGGCCGCCGCCTCTGGAAAAAAGGATCATGGAACCATTATCAATATCGGCTCCATCGATGGTCTTCACGCGCCGGCTTTTGACAACTACTCCTACTCCGCCAGCAAGGCCGCGGTGCTGCATATGACCCGGGTGTTGGCTAAGAAGCTCGTGAAGGACAATATAACGGTTAACGCCATCGCTCCCGGACCCTTTGAAAGTAAAATGATGGCGGCCTTTCTCAGCTCCTTCGGAGAGGCCATCCGGGCGAGCATTCCCATGGGTCGGATCGGCGAGCCGGAAGATGTGGCCGGCGCAACCATCTATCTCTCTTCAAGGGCGGGTGCCTATGTCACGGGCGCAACCATCCCCGTGGACGGCGGGTTTATCAACTGCCGTTGAGAAGTTATCCATCATGATCCTTCAGCAGGCTGGGCCGCTCCGGCCTGCTCGTTTTACTCGAGAAATCGCCACCGGAAATCAGCTACAAGAGCCTTTGATTTGTTGTTTTCCATGGAAAGGCTTGAGTTCTTATCCAATTCCCTGTATATTCATGACAAAAATCGTGTGACAATGAGCTATTATCAATAGATGATAGATGCTCGGATGCGATACTTACCTAATTTGATTTTTCCGGTTCAAATCAGTTCGCTGTTTAAATTTGCTTTTACAACAGGAAGGAGGAAGCCGATGGAATTGACAGATGTTCAAAAGGCGATCTTGGGGCCTTTTATAGATGAGATGATAGAGAGCCTCGATTCAATGGCGGGCTTGAAGGCCAGGGCCGGTGATCCGTTCCAGGATGGTGTGGACTCTTTCCGGTTCAAGGGATACGCCATCGCCTCTCGCACCTATGGAAAAGTCGAGGGGGTGATCCTCATGCACAACTATATTGAGACGGCGGTCGCCATCGGCAACAGGGTGAGGCTTCACCTGCTGGGGGAAGAGAACGTGAACACGGAAATCAATGAAGATATGCAAGACGCCCTTTCCGAGTGGGGAAACACGGTTGTGGGGCGGGCGACTCAGAGTCTCCATGAAAAAAATCTGGGCATGAAGTTCGATCCCCCCTATTTTATTTTAAATACCGAGGATATGGGGCTCATGCTCAAGGGCGTCACGAAGATCATTTCCGTCCCCATTCATATTGATGATGTTGGCCGGTTCTATTTCAACTACCTTTTATATTAAGATAACCCCTCCCAAGGAGAAAGAGAACGATGCTTCCAAAAGACGCGAAAATAATGGTTGTCGACGATACTAAAATCATCCGGTTCGCCATGAAAAAATATCTGAAGACCCTTGGATACGAGAATATCGTTGAAGCGGTGGATGGCAATGACGCAGTAAAAAAACATATGGAGGAAAAACCGGCCCTGGTGTTCATGGATGTGGTGATGCCGGGATTGACCGGAGATAAGGCCCTTCAGCAAATTCGAATCCGTGACAAGAAAACGCCCGTTGTGATGTTGACCTCCGTCTCCGACGAGTCGGTGATGAATGAATGTCAACAGGCGGGAATCGCCGGCTATATCATCAAACCGATCACGGCGGAGGATGGCCCGGAGGTGCTCATGAGGTATCTGAATATTTAAAAATCGATCAACCGGCGTCCAGCGAGGCCGCCTCTGCGGCCTCCGTGTATTCCAGGCCAAAGGCTTCGGCCACGCCTCGGTAAGTGACTTTCCCCCGGATGATGTTAGCGCCGCTCCGGATTTCCGGATTCTCCATCACCGCCGTCCGCCACCCCTTCTCCGCGATTTCAAGGGCATAGGGAAGGGTCGCGTTGGTCAGGGCCATGGTTGATGTCCGGGCAAGGGCCCCCGGCATGTTGCTCACGCAATAGTGGACGATTCCATCCACGGTGTAGACGGGTTTTGAGTGGGAGGTGGGCTTGGAGGTCTCGAAGCAGCCTCCCTGATCGATGGCCACATCCACCATGACCGCCCCCTTTTTCATGAGAGGCAGCATTTCACGGGTGACCAGTTTGGGTGCTTTCGCACCGGGAATCAAGACCGCGCCGATAATCACGTCGGCCTTGGCGACCAGTTCCCGGATGGTCGGCGTGGATGACATCATCAAAAAACAGTTTCCCGGCATGATGTCGCTTAAATACCTGAGACGGTCCAGGCTTGAATCCACCAGATAGACTTTGGCGCCCAGGCCGCAGGCCATTTTCGCGGCGTTCACGCCCACCACGCCGCCGCCGATGATGAGAACGGTTCCCGGCTCCACACCCGGCACGCCGCCTAGAAGAACCCCATGACCGCCGTGGGACATCTCCAGATACTTGGCCCCCTCTTGAACCGCCATGCGGCCCGCGACCTCGCTCATGGGCGTGAGGAGCGGCAAAGAGCCGTTGGCCTTTTGAATGGTTTCGTAGGCGATGCAGATAGCCCCGCTTTTCATGAGGGCTTTGGTGAGCTTGGGGGAGGCGGCGAGATGGAGATAGGTGAAGATGATCTGGCCCTCTTTGATCAGGGGATATTCCAAGGGCATGGGCTCCTTCACATGCATGATCATCTCCGCGTTCTCATATATCTTCTCCGGACCATCGATAATCTTCGCGCCCGATTTTTTATAGAGCGGATCTCCAAAACCGCTTCCGGTTCCGGCTTCCTTTTCCACCAGAACCGTATGGCCGTTATGAACGAGCACTTCAACACCCGCGGGGGTCATGCATACTCTGTTTTCCTCTGTCTTTATTTCCTTTAAAATGCCGATAATCATTAACATCTCCTCTTGGTGGTTCAGATGAAGCAATGCATGAAACTCGAGGTTCACGTTTTTGTTAATTTTTCCAACTCCGGCGTTGGAAAAAAAATTTGATCCTCGAAATACCTCATGTATTCCTGCGGTCACAATTTTTTTCCGCCTTGGGTTTGAACAAATTTCCTAAAAATTTGAAGATCGAGTGAAAGAGATCCCTGTCTCAGGGACGCTCCTCTTGGCTGACGATCTCCTCGAATTTTCCGGTCTCCTTGTTTTTTATGACCTCAAAGGGTGAATAGACCCTGCCGTTCATGGCGATATAGACCCCCGGCAAGAGGGCCTGGATCGCTCCAATGGCGCAGCCGATGTTGAACACGGCGTCGCTGGTCTTGAATTTGGCGGGCTCCATGGCGCCGGTTAACACGATGATCTTCTCTTTGAATCCGGCAAGAAACATTCCGGTCTCCGTCATGGTATCGGTGCCGTGGGTGATGAGAATTCGCTGGGTTTTCTCCGCGCATATTTTTTTTCGAAGAAGAATCCGGTCTTCCAGGGTGATGTCAAGGCTGTCTTTTCTGAATAGGGTTTCGATGGAATAGTCGATATTCACGTTGATTTCCGAAAGGAGCCCGCTGATATAGGGGGGGCCGACTTCATAGGCGCTTTTTCTGTCAAAATAGATCTTGTCGATCGTTCCTCCGGTGGTGAAAATTTTGATCTTCATTCAGCCTCACTCGACAAAAAGAGTTGAAATAAGATAACACAGGTGTTACGACCCAATAATCGGTCGACTGTATACTATATACCATTCATGAACAGGCTATAACACAAATAATGAAATGGTTCATGAAAAAAATCAACTGTTTTAAGGATATTTTAACCACAGGAACTCTTTCTTCGAGAGATTGGGCGCGTGGTAAGAGTGGCATTAAAACATTTCATCAAAAAAAGGGGGAAGGGAAATGGAAAAAGAGAAACGTTTTTCGAACCGGTTTGTCCAGATCAACCAGGGCATCGTGGGTCCCTGCGCGCCCAAACAAAAAACCATTGTTTATAAAAATATCGGAGACTATCCGACAACGCCCAAAGCCTACCTGGATGTGGCGAAGAACTACAGCAACCCCCTCGTCATCGGTCCTCCCATCTGCGACGAACTGATCGCCCTGGTTCAGCATATGTTCACGGAGGAGGAGGCGATGGCCGCCCGTCACCTCCGCGCCTTTCCCCTGGGGAAGAGCGCGGAAAAAGTGGCCCAGGCCGAACATCGTCCGGTCCCAGAGATCCGCGCCATTCTCAATCGCCTGGCCAATGAGAAACGGGTGATTGTGGGGCACGGGCCGGATACGAAAAAGGTGTACGATATTCTTCCCATCCTTCCAGGAACCTTTGAGATGGCCCTGATGCGGCCCTCCATGGATACGCTGACCGAGTGGCACAAGCGGTTCGCCGTTCTTTTTGAAGCGCTCTGGGAGACCGGGTACTTGACCGATTTCCTCAAATTCCCCAACCCGGCTGTTCGCTATCTGCCGGTGATGAAGAGCATCTCGGCCCTGCCCGTGGCCTGGCCGTCGGACAGACTTCAAGAGATTCTGGACCGGTACGATCTCTTTGCGGTGGGTCTCTGCCAGTGCAGGCTTACAGAGAAGCTGGTGGACCGGGAGTGCGGACGGCCCATGGAAAACTGCACGGCCTTTGGAAAAGCGGCCATTCCCGTGATCAAGGCCGGCATGATGCGGCAGGTGGAAAAACAGGAGATCATCGATATCAAGGCCAAAGCCGAAGCGAGCGGGCTTGTGAGCTGGATGTTCAACGAGGAGTCGGGAAAAGGGCCCGCCAATTCATGCTCCTGCTGCGGATGCTGCTGCCACATGATGCGAACGGTGAGCGAGTTCAACATGCCGGGGATGATCGCTCCTCCCCATTTCATTCCGGAATTCAAAGAAGCCGAATGCGACCATTGCGGCAAGTGCGCCACTCGCTGCCCCATGGGGGCGATCACCGTGGACGTGAAGGGGAAAACCGCGATCCACAACATTCAACGATGCGTGGGATGCGGACTCTGCGTCCTCGCATGCGACAAGAAACACGCCATCACCATGAAGGCGGTTCCCGATTATAAGAAACCGGCTTCGGGCTGGGCCACCTTGCTCGCCACCCTTGCGCCCAATCTGGCGAGAAACGCCTGGAACGCCTGGCGGGCGAGGTAGGAAAAGGCGGAGGCGCCGCCTGGTTGCTATTCCTTATGGAGATGCCAATAGGGCTTTGCCGTGTCGTCGAGGAGAGGCGCCTTATCGGTGATGAATTTTTGATGATGAAACCGGGCCGGTCCGAAATCAGGAGCGCGTTTGAGAAGATCGAACAGCTTCACCCGGGCGGGCCCGTATTCATTCTGATCCATGAGGGTGAGATAGTCGAAGAGAGCGTCGTAAAGTGGCGTCGTCCCTTTTTCAGCCAGGGTGTATAGATTCACCGGCTCCTTTTTTCCCTTGATGGCGACTCGCGCCACCGGAAAGAGCGTCTCCGGAATACCCTGCTTGAGTCCATTGACCGATTCGCCGGAGATGACTACCGGAACATGTAAGTCGAACGAAAGTTCTTTGATCCGGGCCGCAATTTTCACCGTGTTTCCGATGACCGTATAATGAATGAGAGCTCCGGCGCCGATATTTCCGGTCACCACCAAACCGGTGTGAATTCCGATGCGGAGGGAAAATTCCATGGCCTGTTTGTTCTCTTTTTTCAAGATGATTTCAGAGTAAAATCGCAGCAGTTCCCCTGCGGCCTTGAGAGCGAGATCCATGTGGTTTTCCTGGTTCAGAGGCGCTCCAAAGAAGGCCAGCACTTCATGACCCCGGCACGCGTCAACGGTTCCTCCATGTTCCTGGATGATGGTTGTCATCCCTGCCAGATACTCCCTGACATTCTGAATGACCCGGTTCGGCGGAAGTGATTCGAACACGGCCTCCAGCCCCCCCAGCTCCAGGAAAAGGAGGGTCACCACCTTTTTTTCTCCCTCGAAGAGGGCTTTGTCCGGGTTGGTGAACACCCACTCCGCCGTCTCATCGGGCATATGGTGACGGAGCTGTAGCCGCTTCAGATGGCGTTCCGTGTGTTTTCCCAGATACCATCGCATGATGCTGAATCCGTAGAGGAGTAAACCGAAAAGAATAAACGGTAAAAGGGGCATGACCCACCCCCTGTGAAAGAGAGATCCGTTTAAGAGCATCAGCGTGACGGATAGAAAAAGTAGGATCAGGAATCGTTTAAAAGGGGTCCGGACCAGGGTCAGGGGGACGCTCGATAGGAGGACCCAGGAGAGGAATATGAGCGAAAAAATGACCGGAGACGCCAGATAGCGCGTTTTTCCATAAAGAAGGGTCATACAGGTGTTGGCCCTGATTTCCGCCCCGGAGACGGGCTCATGGGAGGTGGGCGTCTTATATATATCCGGCTTTCGCCCCTGGTCCATGGAGGGGCCAAAGGGGCTTGCGATAAAGACGATCTTCTCTTTGAAGAGATTCTTTTGGGTTTGAAAGAGTTCGGGGTTGAAAACGTCGATCCATGAAACCCGCTTTATGGAATCAGAAGCCGCAGGATAGTGAATGAAACCAGGCGAAGGGGTCGCTCTGTCTGGATAAATAATTGAAAAAAGAATTTGTTCTACGGTGGGAATCGGCTCATGGAGGGAGGATCTCGCGGGTGTCTTCGTAAAGAGGCCAAAGCAGAAATAGGAGAGGGCCTGGCTGAAGCTCATGGGCAGGGGCGTGCTGTTTCTCATATTCCGGGCGCGATGGTCGATGTCGAGAGGCGTTGAAATGTTTCCGGCCAGAGCGCCGTGATCCATGAAGCGGGATAGGGGGGGAACTATTTCCGCGCCATTGAACTCACCCGCAAGAATGGTGGGAATTTTCCGGAGGGTCTCTTCAAAGATGAAATCATCTTTTTCTCCGTAACTGGAGGGCTGATTAAAGACGATATCGAAATAGACGGCCCGCGCCCCGGCGGATTTGAGATGGTTCAGCACCCGTGCATGAAAGGATCTGGGGTAAGGCCATTTCATGCCGTTCATCTCGGTGTCCACGTGCGTCATGCTTTTTTCGTCGATCATCACCATCACGATTTCGGAAGGAGGGCCTTTGCTGGCGAGATATCTCATGTTCAGGTCGTAAAGCGTCCGCTCCATCTGAAGACCCGGCATGCTTGCGGATAGTAAGAGGGCGAGTCCCGTGATGAGGATTGTCCTGAATAGGATGCTCATGATCTTTTTTTCCATTGAATCGAACAACTATTCATGGGGGTTTCGCAAAAATCAGTTTTTATATTTTCGAAATAGTAAAGAAAACGATGCGTGTCGAATTGTTTATATACCAGATCGGCATCGATTAAAAAGGTCTTAAGCAAGTTTTTTTTGGAAACCCGATTCCATGCATCTATCAGGCTCCCTGATCGTGAAAACCGGTTTAAAAGGGAAGAATCGTGAAGCCGGTTCGCTTCAACCTTCAGAAAAGACCTTGACACATAAAATTTCGAAATGGTACACATTCTAAGTTACAGGCGAAGCAAAGGCTTGAAAACCGATGGGATTGAAGCTGCTAGACACATCGTCTGATCCAAGGGACCCCCCAGAATGACAACCGTTTAATATGATAAAGAAAAAAAACAGAGAAACCTTTAGAAACGATCGTGATATTTCACTTGCCTCCCTCACGGGCGCCGCGTTCAGCTTCGCGCTGATCATTGGCGCTATCATGCTTGGCACCCATAACTATCTGGGGTTTTTAAGCATGGAAGGGGTCATGATCGTTATCGGCGGCACACTGGCGGTCGCGTTTATGAGTTTTCAAGCCAACTATGTGATTGAAGCCATGAAGGGCCTTGGTCTGATGTTCAGAAAGGCGAATGTGACCCATGAAAATCTCCACCGGGATATGATGGCTGTGATCGCCTGGGCGCGGATCGTCAGGCAGAAGGGCATGCGGGGACTCGAAATTCAGATGGAGGATGGGGAGGTCAAGGACCCCTTCATCCGCTACGGTCTTGAGATGGTGGTGACCAATTACAGTCCTACGGAAATACGTTCCATGATGGAAACTGCGGCGGAGGCCTATTACGAAAGGGATACCATCCCGGCCCGCGTTCTTCTTGCCATGGCAAGCCACGCGCCCGCCTTTGGCATGGTTGGAACCCTTATCGGAATGGTTATCATGCTTGGCAATTTCAAGGGAGATATGACCGACATCGGATCGGGCCTTTCGGTCTCCTTGCTCTCCACGCTTTACGGGGTTGTCACGGCGCGCATGATGTATATGCCCGCTTCCGCCAAAATCATGCAGAAGCAGGATAATTTGCGGTTCAGGAACTATCTGATCACCGAAGGCATGGTCATGCTCGTGGAAAATAAAACCCCCCATTTTATTCAGGATCGCCTGAATAGCTTCTTAAAACCGGGGATTCTTGAGAAACACAACGAACCATAAGTAAAAAAAAAGGGGTATCCGCTCTTGGGATTTCGGTATTTCAGAAGGAGACGCCGGGAAGACCAGAACATAGACGACTGGTTGATGACCTACGCCGACATGATCACCTTGCTTTTGTGTTTTTTTGCGATTTTTCTATCGGTGTCGGCGCCGAAGAAGGAGCAGCTCGAACATGCCCGCCACCAGGTGATGGAAAAATTCGCCGCAAAGGATGAACTCAAGGAGAGCGCCGACCTGACGAAAAGCTCTCTGGAGGAAATCGAGGGACAAGATGGCGTTTCCGCGGTGGAGGAGGGGGATCGTATCACCACCATCGAATTGAATAGCGCCGCATTTTTTGCGAGTGGCTCCGCTCGCTTGAGCGCGGAGGGAGAACGGTTTTTAAAAGAGCTGCGTATGAAGTTGACGGGAGAGGAGTTCATCGACTACCAGATCACCATTGAGGGACACACGGACGACACGCCGATCAACACCCCCGTATTTCCATCGAACTGGGAGCTATCCACGGCCAGAGCTGCTGCGGTGGTCCGGTTTTTCATCACCGAAGGAGTCTCCGCGGAAAGGCTCCGCGCTTCCGGATATGCGGATATTTTCCCCAAGGTTCCAAACCGGGATGCTTCCGGCAAGGTCATTCCTGAGCATCAGGCTCAAAATCGACGGGTTGTCATCAAACTGGAAAAAATCGTATCATCGTCAAATCAATAAAAAGTGACCATCGAACCAAATAGCGCCCGAACGAAAACCAGGATTTTTGTCAAGTTCAAGGAAGGCGAAAATTTTAACCACAGGAATACATAGGTAACTATTCAGTATAGCCTTGCTATAGCCGTAAAAAGACCCTTTTGTGAGTGACATTCGCTTTTTTTCGGACAAGAGTTTCGAAGGCTTTTTGCGCTCAAACTGGCGAACTGTTTGAGGCCCTTGGGCCTTTGTTTTCGCCAGTTCAGCAAAAAGCCAAGAAGCTCCCGAAAAAAAGTGCGGAACGAACAAAACGGGTTTTTTGCCATCTTGATGAATAGGTGCTGAATAGTTACATACATAGAAGTATTTCGAGGATTCAAATTTGAGCCTGACGCAGAAATCGGAAAAAAAAGAGGGTCTTCGTTCAGGCACTAAATAGAGAGCCTCCCCATCAC
>JAGVHJ010000347.1 GCA_020056645.1 Desulfobacterales bacterium | reverse complement strand
GCCGCCCTTTCCACGGAGCAGCTCAAGGCGATTTTCGCCGGCCAGATCACCACCTGGAAAGCCCTGGGAGGAGAGGACCGGGCCATCAATCTCTATACGCGGGACGAGGCGAGCGGCACCCGTGAGGTCTTCTTTCAGAAAGCCCTTAAAGAGGCGGAGATCAGTTCCAAGGCCAATGTGGTTGTATCGAACGGCGCCATGAAATCGGCTGTTGCGAGCGATCCTTACGGCATCGGTTATGTGTCGGTGGGACATATCGACACTACGGTCACGCCTGTGACCCTGGATGGGGTTCCGCCCTCCATCAAAACGGTCCAAAACGGAACATATACGGTATCAAGGGGTCTCTATAGCAATACCAAGGGCGGGCCCCAGGGATTGGTCAAAAAATTCATTGATTTTCTCTTCAGCCAAGAGGGAAGGGCGATAATCTCCGAAAAGGGATTTATTCCGGCGGATCGATGAGCTTACGGGCGGTGATCGTAAAAAATATCCTTTTTTTCTCGGCCTTCATCAGCGCCGCCGTCACGCTGGGCATCTTTGTTTTCATGGCCGTTCTCGGCCTTCCTCTGTTCAGGGAAGGCCTCTTTCTTGACATGCTCTCCCAGCCCTGGATGCCTCATAAAAACAGCTACGGCATCCGGCCCATGATTCTCTCGACGCTCAGCCTCTCTTTTTTGAGCGTTCTCATCGCCTTTCCCCTGAGCTTGGGGTGCGCCGCGTTCGTGAGCGTCATCTCTCCGGGAAAAGCGGGCCGGTTTGTGAAAAGCATGGTCGGGCTGATGACTGGCGTTCCAACCGTCATCTATGGCTTTATTGGCGTTTTTCTTCTGGCGCCTCTTGTCAGAGATATATCCGGCAGGGGATCGGGAATGTGCATTCTGACCGCCGCCATTCTTCTTGCGATTCTTGTCTCCCCCACCATGATCCTGCTCTTTTCCTCAGCCTTTGAAACCATACCGGAGGGCTACCTGAGGGCGGTCGACGCCCTGGGTGGCTCTACGGTCCAGAAGTTCATTTATGTGATTTTGCCCCATTCGTGGAAAGGCGTCCTCGCAGGGGTCACCCTCTCTCTGGGCCGGGCCATCGGAGATACAATGATCGCGCTCATGGTCGCGGGAAATGCGGTGGCCTCCCCCGCCTCCCTCTTCGATCCGGCAAGGCCGTTGACCTCCCATATCGCCCATCTTATCGCCGCCGATTTCAACAGCCTGGAGTTTAAAGTCCTTTTTCTCTGTGGCATGGCCCTCTACCTGTTCACACTCCTCTCGGCGGGTCTCGTCAACATTCTCTCCTCTGGCAAAAAAAAAGAGGCCTTATGAGAAGCCAGAGGCTTGAGTTCGCCGTGACCCTCTTCTCCTGGATTTCGGCCCTGGTTTTTCTGGGGATCATGACGACGCTTCTCACCTATCTGCTGATCAAGGGAGCTCCCTATCTGACTCTTGCCCTGATTTTCGGAACCACCTCTCCCCTGGATGGCCTTCTTTTGAAGCAACCAGTCCTGAATGGATTGTTTCCGGCCATCGCGGGAACCCTTCTCCTTGTCTTTTTTTCTGTCTTGATCGCCCTTCCCGCAGGTCTCTCCGCCGGAATCTATCTGGCCGAGTACGCAAAAGGGTCTGTAAAAGGCTTTTTTAGCCTGATGTTCGATCTTCTTGCGGGCATTCCTTCGATTGTGGTGGGCTTGTTCGGCTTTTCGGTCACGATATTTCTTCATCAGCGATTTTTCGGAAACCTCTATCCGTGCCTCTTGATCTCTTCCGTATCTCTCGCCTTTCTGGTCTTGCCATGCCTGATCCGCACAACCCAGACAGCGCTGGAGAGCCTTCCCCTCTCCTTGAGACAAACCGGGCTCGCCCTGGGGGCGACGCCGTTGCAGAACCTTTTCCGGGTGCTTCTGCCCCGCGCTCTCTCCGGGATCATGACCGGAGTGATTCTTGCTATTGGCAGGTGCGCGGAAGACACGGCGGTCATCATGCTGACGGGTGTGGTGGTCTCGTCGGGTATTCCGAAATCTGTTTTTTCCAATTATGAAGCCCTTCCCTTTTATATCTATTATATTTCGTCAGAATACCGGGATAGAGCTGAACTGGGAACTGGTTATGGGGCGGCGCTTCTGCTGCTTGGCATCTGCGGATTGCTTTATTTCGCGGCATTTTCCATCAACCGACGGTTCAAAAACGCTTTCAGGAAGCGCGTGTGAGGAGACTCAGGTGGAGCCATCCGTAAAAATTTCGATCAGAGAGCTCTCGTTTTTCTATCATCGGACACAGGTGATCGATTCCTTGACCTGCCGCTTCAGGGAGAATGGGATCACGGCCATCACTGGGCCATCGGGCAAGGGAAAAACCACTCTTCTCATGACCCTGAACCGTCTCTGGGAAGATACGCCGGGCGCGGTCATGACCGGTGAAATTCTCATCCGGTTCAAGGAGCGCGTAACCAATATTTATGATCCAAGGGTATCGCTGCCCTGGCTCCGGAAAAAGGTGGGCATGGTGTTTCAGACCCCCAATCCGCTTCCCATGAGCATATATAAAAACACGGCCTTCCCGCTGATGCTTGCCGGAATTAAGGAAAAGCCGGTCATCGAAGAGAGGGTCCGGCAGGCGCTCGAAATGACCTTTCTTTGGGACGAGGTGAAGAGCAGGCTGAACCGGGACGCCCGGACCCTTTCCGGGGGACAGCAGCAACGTCTCTGCATGGCAAGGGCCCTTGTGCTCGATCCGGAGGTGTTGCTTCTGGATGAGCCGACCTCCTCATTGGACCCGAGATCGCTCTCCATGATCGAGGCGCTTTTGACCCATCTTAAAAAAGATCGAACCATCATCATGGTTTCCCATTATCTGGATCAGGTCAAACGGATCGCGGATCAGATGATGGCCTTGTCCTGAATCGCCGGGATCAATCCAATTCTTAGGCTTTACAAATTGTAAAAAAAGTTGACACACGACCCAAAAGGGTGTTGGTAACAGTGGGGGATCGGTCTATCCTATCGTTCAATTTATCGGATAGTTATGCGCTCTTTTTATGATTGTTCAGGTGGCATGATGCTTGCTCAAATCTTTCCAGGAAAAGACACGGGGCCAGGATGAAAAAACAAAAGAATTCATTCCCGTGTTTTAGGAACCGGTTCATCCGGGATACTCTTTTAAAAACAAGGATATTCCTTAAATGGAAGAGCTGAATCACAAACCCCGTTCACCCTATTACCGGGCCTTGTTGCGGCGCATGGTGACCGTCATCATCGTTGTCTCGTTCACGCCCATGATCCTGATCACTTGGGGGCTTCTTTATCAGTTTAAAACGCTCTATCATGAAAAAGTCTACGCCCATCTCGGGGAGATCGTTCAGAAGCACCGGCAGAATATCGATACGTTTCTCGAAGAACGACTCGCGGATGTGAGGTTTCTCGCGACCAATTTTACCTTCGAACAGCTCGCCGACGAAGCCTTTCTAAAACAAAAGCTTCTTGCTCTCGAGGCGGAGCATGGCTCAGTTTTTACGGACTTGGGCGTCATCGATGAAAAAGGACATCAGCTCGCCTACGCCGGTCCTTTTAAACTTGAAAAAGCCAACTATGAGAGCGCGGAGTGGTTCAGGAAAGCGATTTTGAGCCAATATTACATCTCCGATGTGTTTCTGGGGTTGAGGGGAAGCCCTCATTTTATTATCGCGGTCAGAAGCGAAACGGAAACAATGAGTTTTCTCTTGCGGGCCACGATCAATTTCGAGGCGTTCAATTCCCTTGTGGAAAACCTTCGTATTGGAGAAACCGGTTTTGCCTTTATCCTGAACCGGGACGGAAAGTTTCAGACCAAACCGAGCATCCAAATCACGGAAGAGCAGGCCAGAGGCTATCTCAAGGAGTATCTCCTGCTGAAGGATAAGAGCCATATTGCGGAAGAGCCCGACGTAAGCGGGAAGCCGGTCATTCATGTCTCGTCACTCCTCAAGAACGGCGAGTGGCTCATGATTTTTCAGCAAAACGCATCGGATGTGTTTCATGACTTCATCCGGGCGAGACTCATCGCCCTCTTGATATCCATCGTCGGCGGTGGCGCCATTATCGTCACGGCATATGTCATCTCAAAACGCATGGTGAAAATCATCGCAAAGACCGATGATGAAAACCGGATGATGAATCAGCAGGTCATTGAGACCGGAAAACTCGCCTCCATCGGCGAGCTCGCGGCGGGCATCGCCCATGAGATCAACAATCCGGTGGCCATCATGGTGGAAGAGGCCGGATGGATCGAGGATCTTTTGGAGGAGGAGGAGTTTAAGGAGTCCAAAAACCTGGAAGAGCTGAAGCGGGCCTTGACCCAGATCAACACCCAGGGGAAACGATGCAAGGGGATCACCCACAAACTCCTCAGTTTCGCCCGGAAAACCGATTCCAAGATTCATAATGTGGAAATAAACACCCTGATCAAGGAGATTGTCTCCATATCAATTCAGATGGCCAAATACAGCAACATCAATATCGAAACGGAGCTTCAGGAAGGATTGCCCTATGTGGAGATCTCCCCTGCCGAGATGCAGCAGGTTCTTTTGAATCTCTTCAACAACGCCATCTACGCCATGGAGAAAACCGGCGGCACCATTAAGATCGGAACCAAACTGAGTCAGCTCGAAAAAGACACCATCGTGATCATCGTGGAAGATAACGGTCCCGGCATTCCAGAATCGAACCTGCCCCGGATATTCGATCCGTTTTTCACCACCAAACCAGTGGGAAAGGGAACGGGTCTGGGTCTCTCAATTTGTTACGGCATTGTTCAGAAAATGGGAGGAAAAATCGATGTGCAGAGCGCCGTGGATGTGGGGACCCGGTTTCGTATATGGATTCCTTTTCAGAAGGAGGGGGTTCAGGAACCAGAAGATATAAAAAACGTTTAAAAAATGACTATCAATAGAAGAACGCCAACAAAAGGAGAAAGAGATGAGTGACATAAACCTGCTTTTGGTCGATGACGAAAAACCCTTTGTGGAAACCATGACCAAACGTCTTGAAAAAAGAAATTACAAGGTCCGGTCGGTTTTCAGCGGTCAGGAGGCCATTAAAGTGCTGGGCGAGGATCCGCAGATCGAGGTGGTGATTCTCGATGTGAAAATGCCCGGCATGGACGGCATCGATACGTTGAAAGAGATCCGGCTGAAGTTTCCCCTGGTGGAGGCGATCATGCTGACGGGGCATGCCACTGTCGAGTCCGCGATTCAGGGAATGAAATTGGGTGCTTATGACTATCTCATGAAACCGTGCGACATGAATGAACTGATAGCCAAAGTGGATCAGGCCGCCACAAAGAAACGGGCCCATGAGGAGAAAATCGTCGAGGCCAGGATGAGACGGATCACGGGCGAGCGCATATAGGGAAAAAAAAATGCCGGTTACGGGTGAACATAAAGAGCGAGCCATCAGGCTGCTTCTGGTGGATGATGAGGCGGGCTACGTCAATGTGCTTGCCAACAGGCTTTCACGGCGTGGTTTTCAGGTCAGAAAAACCTACGGCGGAACCGAGGCGATCCAGGTCCTTCGAAAGGAGGATTTCGATGTGGGGCTCCTTGATCTGAAGATGGAGGATATGGATGGGATCGAAGTATTGAAGATTTTCAGGAAAATGGCTCCGGAGATGACGATTATCATGCTGACAGGTCACGGCAGTGAACGGGCCGCCCAGGAAGGAGTGGCCCTGGGGGCCTTTGACTATCTGACCAAACCCTGCGACCTGGAGGAACTGGTGGCTAAGATCCGGGAGGCTTACCAATTCAACAAGCAGTCATAGTTTTCATGCGGGTAGGGATGAAACGAATTGAAAAAAGATCCTTCCATGGCGAATAAAAACCTCTATACGTCCTTGAGAAAGGTGATCCTGTCCTGCATGATCATCATTCCTTTCATTCCTTTCATCCTTTCCATGGGAACGGGATACTACTACTTCACCTACTCGATTGAACACAGCACGATTGCGAGTATGCAACGGATCGTGGATGATCATCGATTAATGATAGAATCTTTTCTCATGGAGAGGAAAACAGACCTGGAATATGCGGTGGAATCCCTGAACATCGAAGAGCTGCATTCGGCGGAAACCCTTGAGCGCCTGTTTGACCGGCTTCAGAGAAAATCGACCGCATTTTTCGATTTGGGCGTATTCGACGGGGAAGGGGTTCATCTGGCCTACCATGGTCCTTATAAATTAACGGGCAAAAAATACGGAAATGAGGAGTGGTTTAAAAAAGTATTGGCCAACGGCTACTATATCAGTGATGTTTTTACGGGATTCAGGCACGTTCCCCACTTTATCGTAGCGGTCTGCCGGGAGGAGAATCACCAGAAAAAAATCATCCGGGCCACCATCGACACCAATATTTTCAACAACATGGTTGAAAAAGTGCGAATCGGAAAGACCGGAGAAGCCTATATTATCAACAAGGAAGGGGTGTTCCAGACAGAAAGGCGCTCCGGGGGCGGCTTGATGACGCAAGATCCGGAATTTTCCGCCTACAGGGATTTCCATAAGGGGATACGCACCTTCATCCATAAAGATATCACAAAAACCACCCACCTCTACGCCACCACCTGGATTCTTGATAACAAATGGATACTGGTGGTCCGGCAGGAAAAGGCCGATGCGTTTAAAGCCCTCCGCCTGGCCGCCTATCTGATCATCTTGATTTCAATTGCGGGCGGCGTCGTTATCTCCGCCCTGGCGTTTTATATCTCCGAGAAAATTGTGAAATGGATACGGAAAATCGATTTCGAAAAAGAGAACATGGAAAAGCAGCTGATCAGCGCGACCAAGCTGGCCGAGCTGGGAGAGATGGCGGCGGGTTTCGCCCATGAGATCAACAATCCGCTTCAGATCATGAAAAGCGAATACGCTCTGATTAAGATGATTTTCCCAACTATCAAAGAGGGGGTCCCAAGCAAGGATTCGGAAGATATCAAAGAGATCGAGGACTCCCTTGACCAGATAGAGACCCAGATCAACCGGTGCGCAAAAATCACCCATGCCATTCTCAAATTCGGCCGATACAGCGAGCCGGTTTCCCAGACCATTTCATTAAAAGCGTTCCTCAAGGAGATGATTGACATCATATCGAAAAAAGCCTCGGTGAACGGCATCGCCCTCACCATGGATTTTTCACCAGAGACCCCTGAAATAACGGGGGACCCGGCCCAGCTCCAACAGGTGATCATCAACCTTCTGAATAACGCCATGGACGCGATTCTTGAAAGGCATGGCGCAAGCGGCGGGCTCTTATCTGTCCGGTCCGGAAAAAGAAGCGATAAGGAGAATCTGGCCTTCATCGTCGTGTCAGATAATGGGACAGGGATCGCAAAGGAGCATCTGAAAAAGATCTTTACACCTTTTTTCACCACAAAACCCGTTGGTAAGGGAACCGGACTCGGCTTATCCGTGTGTTACGGCATTATCGGCAACATGGGCGGGACCATGACCGTTGAAAGCGATACCGGAAAAGGCACGGAATTCACTATCCTTCTGCCTGGAATCGCTCCCTCCAAATAGAAAAATCCCATTGCCTCTCTTTACAATATGTAAAAAAATATCGGCTTCCTATGAAAGACACCGGGTTTTTTTCAGAAGGATATTTTATTTTAATCTATAATATCAATATTTTATATTTAAAATATCTATCTGTGTCTCTGGCATGGGAGTTGCCATCTCATTCTTCATAGACATGGTAGCGCTGTTCGGTTTTTTTTCACACATCAACCCGGAGCGCTTTAACGATATTTATTTTTTTTACCAAACAGGGGGTAATAATGGAGAAGCTGAAGCTATTGCTTGTGGATGATGAGGAGAGATTTCTTTCCACCACAAGCAAGCTCCTTTCGAGAAAAGGTCTCGACGTGGTTACGGCGAATAGCGGCCAGGCGGCGCTTGATATGCTGAATAAGGAGTCCATTCATGTGGTCATTCTGGATGTGAAGATGCCGGGTATGGATGGAAATACCGTGTTAAAAAAAATCAAGGAGAACCATCCCCTGGTGGAGGTGATCATGCTGACAGGCCATGGGACGATCGAATCTGCGGTCGAGGGCTTGAAAAACGGCGCAACGGACTATCTTGTGAAACCATCGGATATTGATGACCTGGCGTCCAAAGCTCTTGAAGCCTATGAAAAACGGCAGAGGCTTGAAGAGAAGATCCGGATGGCCCGTGCGAGGATGTTCATGAAATCGCCAGGGGAGATTATCAAGGAGATAAACCCATGAATAAACCCATCAAGGTCCTCATCATAGACGACGAAGAGCCGTTTAGAAAAACAACAAAGAAGATTTTGGAAAAGAAAGGATTTGAAATCCTTCTCGCGGAAAGCGGGGCCCAGGCCATCGAGATGCTGCAACATACGCCGGAGATGGCCGTGCTGGACATTAAAATGGAGGGAATGGACGGTCATGCAACACTAAACGAGATCAAAAAACGCTCTCCGGATCTGCCGGTCATTCTGCTCACGGGTCATGGCGGCCTCTCTTCCGCGAAAGAGGCCTTGATGCAGGGGGCCTTTGATTATCTGGCGAAGCCCTGCGACATCGATCTCCTCGTTTCCAAAATCAAAGAGGCCTTCACGCAAAAAATTCAAGAGAGCTTGGGCAAGGAAAAGAGCGTTTCCGATATCATGATTCCGATTGATGAATACACCCTGATCGCACCCGATCAGACGGTGGAGGAGGGAATCCGGAGGCTCAAAGACTCTTTTACCTCTAAGACCGCCCAAAACCGTCTCATGGAGACCGGTCATCGCTCCATCCTGGTGACGGGCAAAGACAAGAGCATCATCGGTCTCATTACTATTCTTGATTTCATGAACGCGATCATGCCGGGTTATCTTTCCGCGCCCATGTCATCGACCGCAGACTCCGTCCGCTACTCCCCCATGTTCTGGAAAGGAATGTTCACCCGTGAAACACTGGCGTTAAAGAAAATTCCCGTGAGCCAGATCATGAGCCCCGCTCCCATCACCATCGATCAGGACGCGAATATCATGGAGGCACTCTATACCCTGATCGAATTCAAGGCAAGGAGACTGCTGGTGATATCCGGCGGAACACCTGTGGGAATCGTGAGGGAACAGGATCTTTTTTTCGAGATGGCACAGATCATGTCGGGCGGCCGGTAGGGGGCTTCCGGGAGCCAACATTTTTGAAAAGGTTGACAAAAACCTTTTGGGGGCCGCTTTTAGAAAGAAGCGTTGTGTCATCTGAACGCTCTCTCAAAGTCCACT
>JAGVHJ010000082.1 GCA_020056645.1 Desulfobacterales bacterium | reverse complement strand
AGTAGAGCCATCCGAGACTATCGGTGATATATCCGTCATCGGGTTTGTAAAGAAGGGCTTTGGTGATCAACTGTTCGGCCTCGTCCAGATTGATACCACGATCCGCATAGGAGTATCCCAGGTAATTCAATGCATTGGCGTTTTTCGGGTCAAGCCGGATCACGGTTTTCATCTCCTCAATGGAAAGATCGATCTTGCCCATCTTGTCATACAAGATTCCCAGGTAAAAATGGATGGTGGGGTTGTTCGCATCCAGCTTCAATCCTTTTTGAAGGATTCGCTCCGCCTCAATAAAATTCTTTTTTTCTTCATAGAAGGTGCTCAGATAGACAATCAGCTCGGTATTTTCCGGATGAAGGCTCATGGCGTTTTCCAGGATATCTATGGCCTTGGCCGTTTGTCCCATGTCATGGTGGATGAAGGCCAGATGGATCGTCGCTTTTACATAGAAACCCGACGTGTCGTCGATCATGTTGAAATAGGAGATGGCTGCGTCATAATCTTTCAAGTTGTCGCTGGCCATACCGAGAAAAAAATAGACATCGGTATTGTCAGGATAGGCTTCAGCCATTCCCTCAAGAACGGTGATCATGTCTTCAAAGCGTTCGTTGTCGATAAACCGTTTGACGACCCTAGGGAGCACGTTCTCATCCTGTTTGGAGGCCTGGGCCAGCTTCATGAATATCTGGCTTGCCTTGTCGCCGTTTCCGGTCTGCTGGAGGAGGAGCCCCGTTTCCGCATGGGCCTCGATATTCTCCGGATCGAGTTTAATAATCTCGTTGAAGAGGTCGATTTTTTTCTTGGGAGAATTGGGGTAGAGGTCAACCATTTCGAACCGGGCCTCAATGAGATTGGGTTCGATCTCCACGGATTTCAAGAATGCGGCTTCGGCTTTCTTGAATTTTTTCTGATCCTTATATATTTCTCCCAGATAAAAATAGCCGGCATAGGCGTCTGGAAATTTTTGGACCAGTTTTTCAAACACCTTCAAGGCATTCTCAAGATCGTTGTCGCCGAGATAGAGATTCCCCAGAATCAGGTAGATGTTCTGCTGGGAAGGATCGATGCCGATCACGGTATGGTAGAGATCGACAATCTCTTTCTGATTGTGGTTGAGCAATTGTTTGACCCGCCCCAGCATAATCAGGGACTCCACATCCCTGGGCGCCTTCTTGACGATCGATTCCAGAAGGATAATCGCCTTATCGGTGCGGTTGGCCATGAGGAATAGGAGCGCCTGCTCCTTTAGGAGGAAGAGGGAGTTCGGATCGGCGCTGACGGCTTTCTCCATGAATTCAATGGCCGTTTCGATATTGCCTTTCTGTTTCTGGATCTCCGATTCAAGATAGTAATAATAGGCCGATTCGCCAGCCTTATTGGAAACATCCCCTTGAGGAGAAACGGTTTTACTTCTCTTCGCCGTCAACCCGGAACATCCATGGAAAACGGCGAACACCATCAGCCAGACGATCAATTGATGAAATGGCATATTATTTTTCATTGCGAGTCTTCATTATCGTTAAAGGAGTTGAAATCGGGAATCTCCTGCTGAAAATACTCTTTCATTTTTTTGATGATATTCTTCTCCACCTGCCTCACCCGTTCCCTGGAGATATCATATTTTTCACCAATCTCCTGAAGGGTGACCGGCGATTCCGAAAAGATGCGGGACTCAAAGATATCGAGCTCTCTCTCATTGAGGGTGGTTTTGAATTCGGTGACTTTTGCGTTAAGAATATCTTCGATCTCTCTTTGGGCCACCTCGGTTTCAGCGGATATGGATCCGGAACTGAGAAAGGCCATTTTGTCCGTATCGGAGTCTTCCTTGACTGGGGCGTCCAGCGACATATCGTATCCGTCGAGCCTCTGGTCCATATCGATGATTTCCCGTTCGGAGACGCCGAGACGCTCCGAGAGCAGACGGGGTTTTGGGTCGAAGCCCTCTTCGATGAGTTTCTGCTTTTCCTTTTTCAGTTTGAAAAAGAGTTTTCTCTGGCCCTGGGTGGTTCCAATTTTGACGAGCCGCCAGTTGTCCATGATAAACTTCAGGATATAGGCCTTGATCCAGAAAGAGGCGTAATAGGAGAATTTGACGTTTTTATAGGGGTCGAATTTCCGCACAGCCTGCATCAGGCCGATGTTTCCCTCCTGAATCAGGTCGAGGAGATTCTGCATCCAGATCCGCTGGAACTCCAGGGCGATTTTAACCACGAGCCGCAGATTGGCCGTCACCATTCTATACGCGGCGTCGCTGTCGTCTTGTTCCTGTATCCGTATTCCCAGTTCGACCTCCTCCTCCCGTGTCAACAGTTGATATCTGTTGATTTCGGCCAGATAGCTCTGGAGGGGGTCGTATTTGACGATGGAGCGGGTGTCGCTTGTCTGGGAATCGCTTTTCGGAGCGGGAAGCGCCGGGGGTAATTGTTTTTTTAGAGCCTTCATTCTGATTTAGTGTTTCTCTTTCTTTCCTAAGGAGGCGATGCTTATCGCCGGGTAATTCTCTTTGATAAAAAAATATTTGAGTGTTCCTATAATTTTTGTATAGACAACCTTTCCAACATCTGTTAGGAGAACCGTACCATTTCATGCGCCTGTAGCTCAGTTGGATAGAGCAACGGACTTCTAATCCGTAGGTCACACGTTCGAGTCGTGTCAGGCGTACCAGTTATCCCAAGGGTTTGGCGGAAAACGTCGAACCCTTTTTTTTTAGGGGAAACCCTGTGACCGGTTTTTTGCTTGCATAGGGGCGATTTTTTCGAAACTTTTTCTTGACCTGTCAATTCTTTTCCGCCGTGCTGGCTTATTTCTAAAGCGTTTTTCGTTTCGAACCAGACGCCTGTGCAATCTGGTTGCGTTAGGGGTTATCTCTCGCATTTATCGTGCATAGCCACCTCTGTCGGCAAGCAGGATAATCGGTGAGTATATTTTTATATTGATTGGGTGTCAACGATTCTTTCCCGGCTGTTTTATATATGATTTCTTTCCCTCTTGCCGAAAGAATCTTGATTAATTCCTGGTGAAACGCTATGAATAGACCCGTTATCATTCATGATGGCAATTATTTTTTTTTTGGTCCTCTTTTAGCAAGAGACGTTGTGTCATCTTTAGCGATCTCTAAAGACCCTCTAAAAACCTCTTTGTCCCGCTTTTTAAAAGCGGGCCGGAGGCATTGATCATTAATTCAAGGTATGACTTAAATCCCTCACCAAGCCCTGTTCTACATGCGATTCCCCTGACAAAAGGCCCTTTTTGCCACTAAAAAAAGGCCATGCTGAATAGTTACCAAGTTTTTTCCTAAAAACGTGAAGATCGAGCATCACCTGTTTTCCACAAACTCCTTGAGATATTTGAAGAGGGCTCTCGCAGAACGGGGCGGCTTGTTTTGACAGCTCTCTTTTTTCGCATTCCGGATCAGCTGGTTCAGGTGCTGCCGGTCCATGGAGGGAAACCGGTTGAGAATCTCGGAAAGCGCCTTTTTATCATCTCCCAGAAGCGCGTCTCGGAGCGTTTCGGTTTCAAGAAAAGAGGCCACGTCGATCCGGCGCCCGGCCTGGAGATTGGCAAGCGTCTGCTGGATCGGCTCCGGGTCAGCCTCCCGCATCAACACACCGATATACTGGAGCTGCCTTTTTCTCGCGCCGTGGGTGGTGATGGTTTTTAAAAAGGAGAGGGCCTCCTTCAGCTTTTCAGGCATTGGCATCTGGTCGATCTGGGAATCGGATAGCTGGGAGAGTTTCTCGCCCAGTTTCTGAAGCTCGATCATCTCCTTTTTCAGCCGGGTTTTGCTCTTCTTATCCGTCTCTTCTGTTTCTTCT
>JAGVHJ010000362.1 GCA_020056645.1 Desulfobacterales bacterium | reverse complement strand
TTACAAAAATAACCGCCGTCTTGGCTTTGAAGTCCGGTTCTATCTTTTTCAGGCCCGTCTTCCGATGGTTTTCCATATCCGTCTCCGCCGCCTCGACCAGAGTGTCGAGCCTTTTCAAAATTTTTCCTGTCTTTTTATAGTGACGGCGGATGGAAATGGAGATCAAAACCAGCGTGCCGGTAATGAAGAGGGTGATCCATCCGCCTTCATGGAATTTTAGGATGATGACTGAAAAGAGAATAAACGTGGTCAACACCAGCCCCACGCCGTTGACCGCGAGTTTTTTCAGCCACGCTTTTTCGCCGCCTCTTTCCAGCCACCAGTGGCGGACCATGCCGAGTTGTGAAAGAGAAAAGGTGATGAATACATTGATACTGTAAAGCACCACCAGGAATTTTACGGAACCGCCGGAATAAAACATGAGAATGATGCCCGATATCCCCATGATGAGGATTCCGTTCTGGGTGACGAGCCGGTCATTTAACGAAGAAAAGCGTGTTGGCATCCATCGGTCAAGGGCCATGTTGGCAAGGACTCTCGGCCCATCTAGAAATCCGGTCTGGGCCGCCACAAAAAGAAGGGTCGCTTCGGATAGCAGTGTGATCAGCACGAACAGGTACCCGGTCCTGGCCGGCCACTCTTCGGTGAGCCTTGTGAATAGAATGGCGTTCAGCGTTTTTCCCGGCATATGGTGAACTCGGTAAAGCATGTAGGCGATCATCAGTCCAAGAACCATGAAAGACAATGAATACATCATGTATTGCATGGTGTGTTTCGCGGTTTTCACCTTTGGCTCGCGAAGAATGGGAATGCCGTTGGATACGGCCTCGATCCCTGTGAAGGTGCCCGCGCCCATGCTGTAGGCGCGAAGGATAAGAAAAACCATTGCCGCCGCTCCGACGTCGTTTTTCATGGCGCTGGCGTCACTCACCGCATGGCCGATGATTTCCGGCATCAGGCTCATATGGGAGGAGATCGCATAGAGGATGGCGAATACATGGGTTATGATAAAAATTAGGAAGATAGGCACAAGGGGGAGCACGGATTCTTTCACGCCGCGAAGGTTGAGCCAGATAAGAACGATCACTCCGATGATGGCAACGGAAAGCCTGTAAGGGTACCATCCCTCTGGGAGAAAACTGAAAATCGCGTCCGCGCCGCTGGCTACTGAAAGTGTGATGGTGAGGATATAGTCGATCAACAGCGAACACCCCGAAATCATGCCGAACCGGGGAGAGAGGAGCTTGCTTGCCACCAGGTAGCCGCCTCCGCCCGCGGGAAAAAGCTCGATAATATGGGAATAGCTTGTGCCTACGATGAAAATGGTGAGCGCGGAACCGATGGCGACAAATATTCCAAGAGAGGCGTGACCGCCCAAGGCCAGGAACGCTTCTTCGGGTCCATAACAGGAGGAGGAGAGGCCATCCGCGCCGAGGCCAACCCAGGCGAAAAAGGCGATGAGGGAAAGATTATGGAACACCTTGGGGTCTTGCACATCGATCGATCCTCCAAGCAAAACTTTCTTCAGGCGCATCCCAAACGATGGTTTGTTATCGATGATCATCGTGCTTCCCACTTCCGAGATCGAGCCCGCCGAATTTATGCAAGGAGGTCATCCGTTCCAGATTGGAAGCGGCGGGTCTATAGGCCGGATCGATATCCAGGGCCGCCCTGTAAAATTTCAAGGCGAAAAAAGGATCGTTTTCGATTTCGTATAACGCCCCCAGAAGATTATAGGCCTCTGGGTGGGTGGGGTCGGCGGCGATGGCCTTTCTGGCTGTTTCTCTTGCCATGGAGAACTCCCGGTCCGAAATTTGTCTTTTCGTAACCTCGATCAGGTCGGCGTAATCGACGGCCTTCTCCTCATTGATCATTTCCCGTTCCATCACACGATGCGCGATCTCCCTTATCTCATCCGGCGTGAACGGCTTCTGAATAAAGTCGATGGCGCCTTGCTTCATGGCTTCCACGGCGGTGTCCAGGGTTCCATGGGCCGTGATGATGATCACCCGTGTCAACGGCCAGCTCGCCTTGATCCGGCGTAGCACCTCCATCCCATCCATGCCGGGCATCTTCAAATCCAGAAAAACGACGCCAAAAGGTTCTTGCTGAAGTTTGCCGAGCGCCTCCTCGCCATTCATGGCCTCTTTGATTGGTATCTTCAAGAGCTCCAACGAGTGGTGCATGGTCAGACGGATATTCTTCTCGTCATCCACCACAAGAATCGATTGTTTTTTCATGGGTTCCTCCTATTGGCCTTCAGGAATGGTGAACGTGAAGCGGCTGCCCTTGCCCTGGGACGATTCAACCCAGATCGTTCCGCCATGGGCCCGCACGATCTCTTTGCAAATGGCAAGTCCAAGGCCCGATCCGCCGGTGTCTCGGCCCTTGACCTGTACAAATTTCTGGAAAATTTTTGTCTGATACTCCAAGGGAATTCCCGGACCATCGTCTTGAACCGAGAAGTGAATATGGGGCCCGATTCTTCTTGCGCAAAGATGGATATGGCCTCCCTTGCCAACGTAGCGGAGCGCGTTTGAGACCAGGTTGGTCAAAACCCAGGTGACCTTATTTGCGTCGGCCCGGACCAGAAAATGCTCATTCAGCGTTTCCGTTGTGACCCCGATTCCTTTCATATCGAACTGACTCTTGAAAATCGAACGCACATGCTCAAAAAGGGTCAAGACCGGAACCGCCTCGATCTCCATTTCAATACGCCCCGCTTCGATCTTTGAGATGTCCAGCAGGTCACTGACCAACGCCTTCATCCGGTGGACCTCTTCATGGGCCGCCACGAGAAGCTCTTGATCCTTCTCGGAAAGCGCGGACACCGCATGCTCCAATAGGAGGTCAACGCTCATGCCCAGACTGGTCAATGGGGTTCTGAGTTCGTGGGAGGCGGCCATGATAAAATCGGTTTTTAGCTTTTCAACCTCTTTGAAACGGGTGATGTCCCTGAGCAGAAGAACGACGCCCGCAAGGGTCTGGTCTCTTCCCTGGATCGTTGTGATGGAATAGAGGTAGTGCTTCTCTGCATTGTTCTTGACGATGCGGATGATCCGGTTTTCATCTGGAACGGTAAGAGGACCTCCTGTCGTGACGCTTTTTTGGATTTGATCACAGAGGGAAGGGTCTGGAATGATATCGCCGCAGCGCAGATGGCCGGTGTCACCGGAGCCTCCAACCCCCAGGATCTGATGGGCCGCGGGGTTGATGGCCGTCACCGTGAGGGTTGTGTCGAAAACGGCCAGTCCATCTTCGATGCTGTTAAGAATGGCTTGACCTTTATTTTTTTCCGCGATGATCTGTTCGATATTCATCTTGTGATAGTGATGGAGCTGTGCCGCCATCTGATTGAACTCAACAGCCAGGGAGCCCAGTTCATCCCTGGTTTCGACAGGAACCTGGATGGCGTAATTTCCCGAGGAGATATCCCTGGACGCCTTCATGAAATCGTGAATGGGCCGAACCACTCTCTCCACGAGCAGCAGACTGAAAACCAGGGCGATGATCAACGAAATTAAGGCGATGAGGGCCGTGGACCAGATGGCCCGCCGGGCCACATCCCCCGCCTTGACGCTGGCTCCGTACATGGTCTTTTCGTTCAGGCGGCCAAGGCGGGTCAGAGATTCATACACCTTCTGGAAAGCGGGGTGAATCGTCTCCGGATAAGAGA
>JAGVHJ010000227.1 GCA_020056645.1 Desulfobacterales bacterium | reverse complement strand
GATGCCCAGTTCATCCAGCAGCGTGTCTGTTTTTTTTTCCCGATCACCAGCGGCCATGGGAAAGGCTTCAAGGATCATGAGGATGTTTTCCTTCACGGTCAGCTTCCTAAAAATAGAGGACTCCTGGGGCAGATACCCGATTCCTTTTTTCGCCCTAACATACATGGGATCATCTGTAATATCGATGTCATTCAGGATAATGTTTCCTTCTTCGGGTCTGATCAGTCCAACGGCCATATAAAAGGTGGTGGTTTTTCCGGCGCCGTTTGGTCCTAGAAGCCCAACAACCTTGCTGTCTTCGACCTCCATGTCGACAGAGTCCACAACCCGTTTGCCATTGTAACTCTTTACCAGCTTGTCGATCATCAGTTTCGGCATCGGTTCTTTGTTATCCGTTATCCCCATCCTTGAGTCATTTTTATGGTTCGATGGGCCAATTCTAATACACTTGGCCGATAAGTAAAGGAATTGTTTCATATGGGATCAAGAAATCATAAACCATCATCACCCCTCAGCGGTTTATTGTTTGTCAGCCCCTGATTTATTTTCGGGAAAAAATTCCGCATGGACCCGGTTTGTTGTGTCCCCCTCAACCGATATGCGGCCATCCGCCCGAAAGATGCTGATCTTATTGCCAACGATGGAGTTCCCTCCCCGGGTGAGCCGGGTATTTTTTCCGGTCAGAACGAGCATGTTCTCTGGAACAGCATATCGTGCGTTTTCCGAAACCGCGATGGTGTCGTCGAAGGTGATTCTGACATTTCCGTTGGCGTAAATCTCCTTGATGTTCCGTGAGTTTACGCTTTTCTCCCGGTTCTCCTCCATGGTTTCACTGAAATAGATCTTCATGGTGTCCGCGGTGAGCACCGTGCCGTTTTCGGTTGCGGTCACATTCCCTGAAAATTCAGCGATGTTTTTTTCACGCTCAAAGACCAGTTTGTTGGCCAATATTTTTATTTTATTTGTATTTTCAGTTGACAAAGGGGTTGCTTCCCTGGCGAAGAGGGCGCTCTGACCCACCAGATTCAGAAGAATGGTCAAGACGATGACGCCCAAGAACCAGCAGCCTCTTTCCTTACTTGCGTCCTTCAATGAACTCTCCTTTTACGTTCCCCAGGAATTCCGTCCGTTTGGTGTCAAGGTGTAAAACCATGCTGTCCGCATCTATTTTAAAGGTTTCTCCGGATAGTTCCACCGGCATATTTCCGGTTATTATATGCTGATTATCCGTGTATTGCAATGTTTCGGTTTTCAAGGTTCCATTTTCAGATATGGCGACAATATCACCCGAGATATGCATGTCGTTGCTTTCCGTGTAGAGGGTGCTTTGATCGGCGGTCAGGGTGATGCTCTCTTCGTTTTTTAAAAAAAAGAGGACTTTTATTTGATGGAACCGGATTTCGTTTTTGTCCTTATAGTAGTCCGCCGTGTCAGCGGTCAGGTCCCATTGCTTGAGACCGTTTTTTGTGGCTTTGTGGTGAACTTTTTTAATAGAAAGCGTGGCTTCACTCTGGGGTGTCTCCGCTTTTTCAGGTTGTGTGGCGGTTTGTGTCCGGTTGACGAGATAGACGCCTGTCACCCCCGCCAGGGAGAAAAACAGGAGCATCCCGATCAATGAATTTAACCTGGAGGTTTTCTCTTTAGCTGACAAAGCCATGAATTGAACGTTCCCAGAGACCTTTTGTTTTTAGTATCCTTTCACAGACCTCACGGACAGCCCCCTCGCCCCCTCTCTTTTCCGTTACGATCTCACATATTTCAATCACCAGCTCATGGGCGTTTCTTACGGCGATGGGAAGCCCCACCCTTTTCAGCAGGGGGATGTCCGGTAAATCGTCTCCGATAAAAGCCATGTTTTCGGGTGATACGCCGGTATCCCTGACGATGGTGGGAAGCAGCGACCCTTTTTCTGAAACGCCATCATAAAGGAGCGTGACACCCAGATTCCTTAACCGGCAGGAGAGGGCGTTGGAGCGTCTGCCGGTAACGATGCCGGTCTTGATTCCCGCATTCATGAGAAGCCTCAACCCAAGGCCGTCCTTTACGTTAAACGCCTTGATCTCTTTGCCGTCATCGTTATAGATGATAGCTTCATTGGTCAAGACCCCGTCCACATCCAGGAGCAGAAGCTCGATTTTTTTGATTTTTTCCTCTGTCATGTCAGCTCGTCACCGCTTTTTCAATGGCCTTGAGTGTGATTAATAAGGATTGTATTTCGTCGAGTCTAAGGGAGTTTGGGCCATCACAGAGAGCCTTTTCCGGCTCTTTGTGAACCTCGATGAATAGGCCGTCAACGCCCGTGGAGACGGCGGCCTTCGCCAGAATGGGGGCGAACTCCCTTTGTCCGCCTGAACTCGATCCGCTTCCGCCGGGAAGCTGAACACTGTGGGTCGCATCAAAAACAACCGGATAACCGGTCTGCTGCATGATACCAATGCCCCGAAAATCAACGACCAGATTATTATACCCAAACTGGACGCCCCGTTCGGTGATCATGACCCGATGGTTGCCCGTTGAGATAAATTTTTGGATGATGTTTTTCACATCCCAAGGAGCCAGGAATTGTCCTTTTTTAATGTTGACGGGCTTACCGCTCCCTGCGGCCTCCACGATCAGATCGGTCTGTCTGCACAAGAAAGCGGGGATCTGAAGAATATCCAACACCTCGGAGGCCAGATGGACCTCCTCCACCGAATGGACATCGGAGAGCACCTTGATGTCGAGTTCGGCCCGGATGGTTTCGAGAATTTTGAGCCCCTCCCGGATGCCCGGTCCCCGGAACGAGTTGATGGAGGTCCGGTTTGCCTTGTCATAAGACGCTTTGAAGATGAAAGGAATATCAAGATCCGTCGTGATATCCCTTAACGCCTGGGCGATTTCGAAGGTTGTCGAATAGTCTTCGATGACGCACGGACCCGCGATCAGAAAAAAACCTTTTTTTTTATCGATGGAAAGATTTCCGATTTTCATGTCTCTTTTTTTCACCTATATTCTCTGAGAGGTTTCAATGATTTTACATGGCGATTTCACAGGGTCTATCCTCTTGACCGATAAAAGTCAAGAAACGAAAAGAGACCTTGATTACTGTGATTATTACTGTTATTGACCATATAAAATTTGCGGTTATAATGAAAG
>JAGVHJ010000499.1 GCA_020056645.1 Desulfobacterales bacterium | reverse complement strand
TGCCAATCTTTATAACTTAAGCAAAAAGCAACTAGAGGACATAATTAAAGAGATGTCCCCTTCCGTTGCTTTATTATCAGGGCTTTCCACGGAATATTTTCTTCTCTACAAAGAGACATTGGAGGTCATCAAAAAGGGCGCGCCTGATTGCATGACTGTTTATGGCGGAGTTTGCCCGACAGTCTTGCCCGATATCTGCGCCAACCTGGATGCCTGTGACTTTGTTTTTATGGGTCCAGCTGAATATCGTCTCCCGGATTTTTTAACCACGCTATTTTCCGGCGATACGAAAAAGATAAAAAATACGAAAGGGATTGCTTTCAAGGAAAAGGGCAAGATCACGATAACGAATAAGGATAATATCTTTGCGCTTCCAGAAGCCTATCCGTTTGCACCGGACTATTCAAAACTCGACTGTGATGGATATTTCAAAACGCCTATCTATTCCCATTATCACTACACATCGTTTACCGAACCGACAGCGACAATTATTACCTCTTTTGGATGCAAATATCATTGCAACTTCTGCGCGTCAAAAAGTGTACGGAAGAATTTTGTAACGTTTCGTTCAGTGGAGTCAGTTTTGGAAGAAATCAGATTTTTTTATTATCAACACAATGTTCGTTGTTTCTCCATACTTGATGAATTGTTCCTGGCTGATAAGGAGCGCGTCAAAAAGATATTGAATGCCACCGTTCGTGAAGGGATGAAGTTCCGATGGAAACAGGTAAACGCCTCTATTCGTCATATTGATGAAGAACTGCTTTCTTTGATGAGTCAAACGGGCTGCGAAATATTGTTTCTTTATCCTGAATCCGGTTCTCCTCGGGTTTTGAAAGAGATTATACATAAGCCGCACAAATTAGAAATGTTCCCTCCTGTCACTGAACTTTGCAGAAAATATAATATTTTTACTTCGGCGAATTTTATTATTGGGTTTCCCGGAGAAACGTGGGAGGAGATTCGCCAAACGTTTAGATTTGCAGAAGCCGCCGATTTTGATCATGTCAGTTTTACAATCGCCACCCCTCTTCCGGGAACCGCTCTATTTGAAGAGGTGACCTCATTGGGTCTGCTTCCTGATAATTTCACTTTTTTAAATCCAGAGTATACCGGGTTTGGGGAGGCTCTGATTGAGACAAACGAGTTTTCTCAACTGGAACTTAAAATATTGCGGGCGTTCGAATGGGATCGTATTAATTTCCCCACTGAGGAAAAACGGGAAAAAATCGCACGTTTTTTAAATATGACCATAGACCAACTGGTGGCGCATCGTCGAAAGACACGCCAAAATCTTGGCATTACTTTCAGCAAAATAGCGGGCGGGGAAAAAAGGTAACAATAGGTCATAGTTCTTTATGTCATATTTAAGCGATAATATCGAAGCATTACGCCGGAAAGATTCCGCGTTGGTATATAAAATTCGTTCTTCCGGAGAAGTTCATTCGTATCTATCCCCGGCCCCGCCCCTCCCCAACTTGCGGCTGAAAGATATAACCGGCAAGGAGCTGTTTGTTTATAACCCAGATAATCCACTGGAAGAGTGCAAGCTCCAATTGAATATGATTGAGAAAGAGGGGGGGGAGCAAAGCGTTATTTTCATCGGCATGGGGCTAGGCTATGGCCCGATGTCGGTTCTCAGGGAGAAGCTGCGTATTCATCAGCTCATCATATGTGAGCCAAGCGTTGAAATATTTCAGATGGCGATGGCCGCCTCTGATCTGCGCCCCTTGATTCTATCGGATAAAGTGTTTTTTTTTATAGGCGAACCAGATTGGGAGGCGTTCAGAAGGCGGGTGACGCTTTCGGCAGGTGATAAAATTCATTTGATGAACCTCTCTCCCCTCTTCCATTGGAGACCCGATCTCTATATCCCCATCAATCAGAAAGCCTATGAAACAGCCAACCAGATTTCGGTGGTTTCAGCCACGAATGCCAACAACACGCAGATTGCAACACAAAACATGTTCCATAATTTGACGCTTGCGGCCCATGCCTCTTCGGTGGAATGTCTCAAAGGCGCATTTAAAAACAGACCCGCCCTTCTGATTTCAGCAGGCCCGTCACTAACCGAAAGCCTTCCGGAGATCAAAAAAGCGGCGGGCAGGTGCGTGATGATCGCCGTGGATTCAGCATTGAAGCCGCTCATGGAGGTGGGAATATCCCCTGATTTTGTCACGACGCTGGATTTCAGGGAGGTCAATTTCGAAAAGCTTGCGCCATTCATCGGCAATGGCAATCCCACCTATGCCATTGTCTTTGAAATCAGCGCCTGCCCCATGATTCCCAAACGCATTCCCGCCCGCCATCTTTTTTACGCCTTTCAGAATAATCAAAGCCAGGAATGGGTCCGGCATGGTCTGGGTGTCACCTCCACTCTCACCGATTCCATGACTGTGGCCCATTTGTCCCTAGGTCTTGCCCTTTTGATTGAAGCCTCTCCTATTATTTTTGTGGGGCAGGATCTATCCTATACCTCCGACAAAACGAGCCATGCTGTAGGATCGGTCTTTTCTTCAGAAGGGGTCTTCCCCGAGAACCATATCGTACCCGTGACAGGCATAACGGGCGAACCATTGAGAACTCACCGGGGGTTTCTCGCATTCAAGACCGGGTTTGAAACCGCCATTCGCACCCATCCAGGGACCTATATCAACGCCTCCAAAAGGGGAGCCCATATCAAGGAGACCACCGTGCTGTCACTGGACACGGTGCTCGCCCGTTATCTTACTGAAACGCTCTCACCGGGAGAGATCATCGCTTACGCCACGATGAAGAAATCGCAAGACCGGGATGGGGAAAAACTGCTCCATGCATGTGAGGGGATGGCGGAGAAAATCGGGAAAAAAATAAAATGGGTGAACGAAACCTATGAGCAGGTTAAAAAAATTCAGGCGAAAATCCAGGCGGAAGAGGGCCGGCTTGCCAGCGTTTTTTGTCCGGATCAACTCCCTCCCGATATTAATCAAGAGGTCATGACGCTCAATTCTCTGAAAATACACTCGGACAGAATGGCCTGCATCAACGGTCTCTTTTATGGCGCCGCCCTTGAAATCGACCGGCGCGTCGTTTTAAACAAACAAATCATGGAAAAAAATTATGTCGAGGGCGTGAGAGATATGCTCGACATTATGCTATTTGAAAACGAGACCCATTTGACTCTCCTCAAGGAATATGAAAAACGCGTATCGGCTCTTTCCACGTATCTTGAAAAGGAAATCGGCTATAAGCGTGGCGGGGAGAACCAGGGCCGTTTGCCGGATCTCCTTGCGCTTTATGTTGAATCGGGTGATTATCTGCTGATGGAAGAAATTTTTTCTACAATGCGCGTGGCCGGAATGGAATTTTCTCCCCGGTCGCTCTTTTTGCTGGGAATTTCCAGGTTCGAACGGCTTCAATTCGATGAGGGGGAAAGACTCTTTCAACAGGCGGCTGCACAGTCGCCATCGTTGGGAGATGAAGTGATCGCCTATAAAGATCGAGCGGCGGAGGGGCTCTTGAAAAACATCCGGGGCCGCTTCGGGCCTGTGAAGGAGTGGCTCAGGCGGTTCCGGTCGATCAGCCGAGGCAGGGCGTGGGCGAATGCAAAAATCCAGGAGATCTGGGGCGGCGATGGCGTCCAGATTCAGACAAATATCGAAAAATCCTCATTCCGTAAGGCAGAGCTTCTTCTCGACTGGTGGAGTCCCTATGGGGATCTTTTCCCGGAATGGTTCTACTTGAACGCCCTTCTCGACGACCGGACCGGTAAGCGTTCCAAGGCCTTGGAGCATCTCAAGAAGGCTGTTTCAGGCAAGCCGGAAGAGGACTCCTGGCATGCCCTCCTTGCAAGATGGCTTCTTGAAAAAGGCGCGTTCGATGACGGGATCAACCACCTGAAAGAGGCGGTCCGGCTTAATCCGAAAAATGCCCTACTGTGGATCGAGATCGGAGATGTGTTGTTTGAAAGTGGTGATTTTCAGGCCGCCTTGATCGCCTATGAAAATGGATTTCTTGCCCTGCCCGCCCAAGGGGATGGATTAAGAAAAATGGGCGATTGTTACCTTAAAATGAAAGAACCTCTGGCGGCTATCGCGGCCTATGAAGCGGTTCTTAAGCGGAATGGGGATGACATGGAGGCGAGAGAAAACCTCAAGACGGCAAGGGAGTTTCTGTGACGGGGTCACTTTTTTTCAGTTGTTTGAGCCATCTGGATTGACGCCTTCTTCAGACATGTCGCCTTGCCTTTTTTAAGGGTGATGCTGCAAGTCGCTCGCTGATGATTCGAAGGCCATCCAGGGTCAAGGAGGGTTCGATTGCTTCGATGGCGTTTGACACGTTACGCATCAACGGCGCGAGACCGCCGGTGGCGATCACTTTTGGCGGGTCTCCGGTCATCTCCTTTCTGATCCGCTGGACCATGCCATCCACAAGGCCCGCGTATCCGAAAATAATCCCCGACTTCATGCTGCTTGCCGTATCAAGGCCGATGGCGGTTTTAGGCGGTGACAATAGTTCCACCCGAGGCAGCTTGGAGGTCCTCTGGAAGAGGGCTTCGGCGGAGATGCCAATACCTGGCGTGATCGCCCCCCCCAGGTATTCTCCCTTTTCGGTAACCACATCGAAGGTGGTGGCGGTGCCGAAATCCACCACAATCAGGGGGCATTTGTATTTTTCATAGGCGGCGATGGCGTTCACGATCCGGTCCGCGCCCACTTCCAAAGGGTTGTTGTAGCGAACCGGCATGATGGAGGAGACCGTTTCCGCATCGATAAATAGAGCCGTCTGCTTCAAATATTTCACGCAGAATGCGTCGAGGATGGTCACCATGGGCGGCACCACGCTTGCGACGATCGTTTTATCGATCTGATCGAAACGAAGGTTCGCCTCCCTGAAAAGGGCGGATAGGAGCACATGGAATTCATCTTCCGTTCCATCCTTGACGGTCCGGATTCGCCACTCCTGGATCTGGGCCTTGTTATCGAAGATCCCCATGACCGTATTGGTGTTGCCGACATCAATGACAAAGAGCATGTGATTATCCTTTTTTAATGGCGTCTATAACCCTTGCTGTCGCCGCGGCCATGCGCACATCGTGCACTCTAACAATATGGGCGCCGTTCAAGATGGCGGCGGCAGTGGCCGCCTGGGTCCCGGTGTCGATCATCCTTAACGCTTCCATCTCATCTTCCTTGGAGGAGATCTCTTGTACAAGGTTTCGGATAAAGGCCTTCCGGGATGCGCCCACCAGCAGGGGAAGCCCCAGGGTTTCGAACGCTTTTAGGTTCTTGAGGAGCGTGAGATTGTGATCGAAGCTCTTGCCAAAGCCGATGCCGGGGTCCACGATGATCCGTGCCCGCCCGATTCCCTTTTTTTCCGCCCCTTCAACCGCCCTTTCAAGGAACGATTTGATCTCCCCCACCGGATCATCATAGTGGGGATTCTCCTGCATGGTTTTGGGAGACCCCTTCATGTGCATGAGAATCAACGGACAATCAAACTCGCTGACCACATCGGCCATCCGGGGATCCATCCTGAGGGCGCTGATATCGTTCACAATGGATGCGCCCGAGAGCAGTGCGGCCCTCGCAACTTCCGCCTTGGTGGTGTCGATGGAGATCGGAACGGTAATCTTCCTGGAAATGGCCTCGATCACCGGAATGACCCGCCTCAGCTCCTCCTCCAGGGAAACCGGCTCGGAAAAGGGCCGAGAAGATTCGCCGCCGATATCGAGAATATCCGCCCCTTCCGCAATCAACCTTTCCGCCTGCCGGATGGCGTCCGCGCCATTAAAAAAACGGCCCCCATCGGAAAAAGAGTCAGGCGTGATATTCAGGACACCCATGATCAGGGTGCGTTTTCCCAGATCAAGGGTGAATCGTCCGCAAGGAATAGGATAACAGGAGTTCATGCCTTGCCGTTCCCTAGAAAAAGGGCTCCCGCTATTTGCGCCCTCTCTTTTCTCATACCTCATCCTTCACGATGATATCGATATCGGTTGAAGAGACCGTTTCCCTCTTCGGCGGCTCCATGGAGGGTTTTTCATCGATTACACCAGGGGTGGAGAGACTGATTCCGGGTCTCATCTCGCGGATCAGGGCGTCCAGTTCATTGCCCATCACGGTCTCTTTTTCAAGGAGAAGGGCGGTCAGTTTATGGAGAACATCAACATTGTCGGTCAGAACCTGTTTGGCGACGACATAACTGTTATTGATGAGCCTTGTAACCTCCATATCGATTTTCCGCGCGGTCTCTTCCGAATAATTCCGGTGCTGAACAATATCCCTGCCTAAAAAGACATGTTCTTCGTTCTGGGCGTAATTCACGAGGCCCAAAGTTTCGCTCATACCCCAGTTCCGGATCATCTTTTCCGCGATGGCGGTGGCTTGTTTGATATCGTTTGACGCGCCCGTGCTGATGCGGTTGAAAATGATCTCCTCCGCAACCCGTCCACCCAGGGCAACGGAGAGTTCGCTCTCAAGCTGATCCTTATACTTGCAATCCCGTTCTTCAGGAAGAAACCAGGTGATGCCGGCGGCGCGTCCACGAGGGATGATGGTGATTTTATTGACTGCTTCCGTATGGGGAAGGAATCGGGCCACCAGGGCGTGCCCGGCTTCGTGATAGGCGGTGTTCCTCCGGTCATCTTCTCGCACGATCTTGGATTTCCGTTCGAGCCCCATGAACACCTTGTCTTTCGCATCCTCGAAGTCGACCATGCGGAGTTTTTCCTGATTGCGCTTGGCGGCCAGAAGGGCCGCCTCGTTGATCATGTTTTCAAGATCAGCCCCGGAAAATCCCGGTGTTCCCTTGGCAAGCGTGGTCACATCCACGTCACTTGCAAGGGGCGTGCGCTTCATGTGAACCCTTAGAATACCCTCCCGGCCTTTGATGTCCGGGAGATCGACCACCACTTGGCGATCGAACCGTCCAGGTCTGAGAAGGGCCGGATCAAGCACGTCGGGCCTGTTGGTCGCGGAGATGAGAATGACCCCTTCATTGGATTCGAAACCATCCATTTCCACAAGGAGCTGGTTCAAGGTCTGCTCGCGTTCGTCGTGACCTCCCCCCAACCCTGCCCCGCGCTGCCGTCCCACCGCGTCGATTTCGTCGATGAAAATGATACAAGGGGCGTTTTTCTTGGCCTGGGCGAAAAGATCCCGGACCCTGGACGCTCCCACACCCACAAACATTTCAACAAAATCGGAACCACTGATGGTGAAGAAGGGCACGTCGGCCTCTCCGGCAATGGCCCTGGCGAGAAGGGTTTTCCCGGTTCCGGGAGAGCCCATCAAGAGAACCCCCTTGGGAATCCGCCCACCCAGACGGGTGAATTTTTTAGGTTCTTTTAAAAATTCGACGACCTCATTCAGTTCTTCCTTGGCTTCGTCAATCCCGGCCACATCCGCAAAGGTGACCTTTTCCGATGAGTCGGAAAGGAGCCGCGCCCGGCTTTTACCGAAAGAGAGCGCTTTTCCACCCCCGCCCTGCATCTGCCTCATGAAGAATATCCAAACGCCGATCAGGACAATCATGGGAAGCCAAGATACAAGCAGCGACATGAACCATGAAGTTTCCGCCGGCGGTTTGGCGACGATAGCGACTCCTTTTTCTCTTAAAATTCTGATGAGATCGGTGTCTGAAGGGGCGTATATCCGGTATCGGGCCCCGCTCACATCCTTGACGTATAGCTCCTGACCCTGAATTTCAACGTTTGAGACCATCTCTTTTTCAACCATGGTTAAAAAGTCGGAGTAGCCGATCTTCATCTCGTTCAAGGGCTGCTGGTTAAAGATGTTATAGAGCATCACCATCATCAGGATAATGACAATCCAAAGGGAAATATTTTTATAAAACGGGTTCAACAGTATATCCTCCTAGTCGATTAGTGGCTGTTAAAATATAATGGTCGAATAATAATCATCATCAAGG